>NC_009674.1:3877500-4087024 GCF_000017425.1 Bacillus cytotoxicus NVH 391-98 | reverse complement strand
ATAAGACTGTCTTTAACAGATATTCCTCAGGGAGGTGTCATATAATGAAAAGAACTTACCAACCAAATAAACGTAAGCGCAGCAAAGTACATGGTTTCCGCAGCCGTATGAGCACAGCGAACGGACGTAAAGTGCTAGCAGCTCGTCGTCGTAAAGGAAGAAAAGTATTATCTGCGTAGACCACTGAACGATCAGTGGTCTTTTTTTCTAGCCGTAATGAATTTCCACTGATGAAATACAGGAGTGTCAATTGATATGAAGAAAAAGAATCGTATTAAAAAAAATGATGAATTTCAGGCCGTTTTTCAAAAAGGAAGATCTAGTGCCAATCGTCAGTTTGTTATCTACCAATTAGATAAGGAAACACAACCATACTTTCGAATCGGTCTTTCTGTGAGTAAGAAAATCGGGAATGCAGTAGTTCGCAATCGGATTAAACGTATGATTCGTCAATCCATTACAGAATTAAAAGATGAGATAGATTCTGGGAAGGATTTTGTTATAATAGCAAGGAAGCCTTGTGCAGAGATGACATACGAAGAGTTTAAGAAAAGCTTAATTCATGCCTTCAAACGTTCAGGGATAAAAATTACAAACAAGTAGCGTAGGAAAGGGAAAATGAATTACACTATATACATACCGAAACAAGGAGGAGCAGGCTGTGAAAAAGAAGATAGGCTTACTTGCCATGGTTATCGCTTTGATGGCGATTGCTGCAGGTTGTAGTGAAGTGAATCAGCCGATTACACCGAAAAGTACAGGGATTTGGAATGAATATTTCGTATACCCGCTTTCTCAGTTAATCACGTATTTTGCAAACTTATTTGGTAGTAATTATGGTTTAGCAATCGTTATTACGACACTTATTATTCGTTTTGCGTTATTACCATTAATGATTAAGCAAACGAAGAGTACAAAAGCAATGCAAGCACTGCAACCAGAAATGGTAAAATTGAAAGAAAAATATAGCTCTAAAGATCAAGCAACACAACAAAAATTACAACAAGAAATGATGCAACTATATCAAAAGCATGGTGTCAATCCACTAGCGGGTTGTTTGCCAATTTTTATTCAAATGCCAATTTTATTCGCATTTTACCATGCGATTATGAGAACGGCTGAAATTAAGCAACACAGTTTCTTATGGTTTGATTTAGGACATGCAGATCCTTATTATATTCTTCCTATTGTTGCTGCAATTACAACATTTATTCAGCAAAAGATTGCAATGACGGGTACTGTTGGACAGAATCCACAAATGGCGATGATGGTATGGCTTATGCCAATTATGATTTTAATCTTTGCAATTAACTTCCCAGCAGCATTATCTTTATACTGGGTAGTTGGTAACATCTTTGGTATCGCTCAAATGTATATGATCAAAGGCCCTGAAATTAAGGGTAGTAAGGCAGGAGGATCAAGCAAGTGAGTATAATTACTGCTAAAGGACAAACCGTCGAGCTGGCAGTACAAGATGCTTTAAGGCAATTAAAAGTTTCAAAAGAACAAGTAGATATAAATATTATCGACGAAGGCAAGCGAGGATTTCTAGGCTTGATTGGGAATCGACCTGCTGTGGTAGAGGTGATCGTAAAAAAAGATCCAGTCCAGGAAGCTGAAGAGTATTTACGTAATGTCGTTCAGGCGATGGGAGTGGATGTAGCGATTACAAAAAAAGTAAAGGGAAGAGATGTGGAATTCATTCTTTCTGGAAAAAATGTAGGTGTTTTAATTGGAAAAAGAGGTCATACTTTAAATTCTTTACAATATTTAACAAATCTTGTTGCGAATCGTAGTACAAAGCAATATGTTGGTATAACAATTGATGCTGAAAACTATCGTAGTAAGCGAAAAGATACATTAGAATCTCTTGCTTATCGATTAGCAAAACAAGTAGCAAGTACAAAGAAAAATGTTGTATTAGAGCCAATGCCTTCTTTTGAAAGAAAAATTATCCATCAAGCATTAGCGAATCATCCAAATGTTATTACATCTTCTGAGGGAAAAGATCCGCATCGGCATGTTGTAATATCTCCCAAATAACCGGTCACTCATTTGAGTACCGGTTTTTTCTATGAGTTTGTTCTAACAAGTTTTCATGTATCAAAATAAGAGGTTTATATGCAGATTTGACTGACGAAAAAATAGCTGTGGATAACTAAAAACACTAAACTTATCCACTGTGAATAAGTTTAGTGTTTTTTACATGAGGACATAATAAAATGAGTTAATATTCTTTTGTAGATAGGTTCATTATGGTATCCTAATAGTTTAGTGAAGGAAAAAATTATGTTGAAATAGAGAGAAATAAGCAAGTGAGGTGAAAGGACATGGAATTTGATACAATTGCTGCGATTTCCACGGCACTTGGGGAGGGCGCGATTGCCATTGTTCGAGTAAGTGGAGAGGATGCGATTGAGAAGGTCAATCGCATTTTTAAAGGAAAAGATTTAACAGCAGTATCTTCTCATACAATTCATTATGGTCACATTGTGGATTTAGATACAAATCAAGTTATTGAGGAAGTTATGGTATCTATTATGCGTGCTCCTAAGACATTTACACGTGAAGATATCGTAGAAGTGAACTGCCATGGTGGTCTTGTTTCTGTAAATAAAGTATTGCAACTGATTTTAGCACAAGGAGTACGTTTAGCTGAGCCTGGTGAGTTTACGAAGCGTGCTTTTTTAAATGGTCGTATTGATTTATCTCAAGCTGAGGCAGTAATGGATTTAATCCGTGCAAAAACAGATCGTGCAATGAATGTAGCGATTAATCAAATGGAAGGACGTTTATCCAAATTGATTGGTCGTCTTCGTCAAGAAATTTTAGAAACGTTAGCTCATGTTGAGGTAAATATAGATTACCCGGAATATGATGACGTGGAGGAAATGACACATCGTATTTTAATTGAAAAAGCAACTCATGTTCAAAATGAGATTGAAAAGATTTTGGAAACATCAAAGCAAGGAAAAATTTTGCGAGAAGGAATTGCAACAGCAATTATCGGAAGACCAAATGTCGGAAAATCTTCATTATTAAATAGTCTTGTTCAGGAGAAAAAGGCTATTGTAACAGATATAGCAGGAACAACTCGTGATGTTATTGAAGAATATGTCAACGTACGTGGTGTACCACTTCGACTTATTGATACAGCTGGAATTCGCGAAACAGAAGATATTGTCGAACAAATTGGTGTTGAGCGATCAAAAGAGATGATGAGCCAAGCTGATTTAGTATTAATAGTAGTAAATTATAGTGAGCCATTAACGAATGAAGATGAAGAGCTATTCCGTGCTGTACAAGGAAAAGATTTCATTGTCATTGTAAATAAAACAGATTTACCACAAAAGATTGAGATGGAACGCGTAACAGAATTAGCGAGTGAGAAACGTGTTATCACAACATCCTTAATTGAAGAAAAAGGCGTAGATGAATTAGAGAAAGCAATTGCTGATCTGTTCTTTGAAGGAACAATTGAATCAGCTGATATGACATATGTTTCTAATGCAAGACATATCGGTTTACTAACACAAGCAAGAAAAACGATTGGAGATGCAATTGCTGCAATTGAGAACGGTGTTCCAATTGATATGGTTCAAATTGATTTAACAAGAACATGGGAAATACTTGGTGAGATTACTGGTGATACAGTTCATGAAAGCTTAATTGATCAACTGTTTTCTCAATTTTGTTTAGGAAAATAATAAAGATCTTTCAAGATGATAGACGATAGTAGGAGGAATAAATAATGGGATACAATGCCGGTTCTTACGATGTCATAGTAATCGGTGCAGGCCATGCAGGATGTGAAGCTGGTCTTGCAGCAGCACGAATGGGATCAAAAACATTAATGTTAACAATTAACTTAGATATGGTTGCGTTCATGCCATGTAACCCTTCTGTTGGTGGACCCGCAAAAGGGATTGTTGTTCGTGAAATCGATGCATTAGGCGGCGAAATGGGACGAAATATTGATAAAACGCATATTCAAATGCGTATGTTGAATACAGGGAAAGGCCCTGCTGTACGCGCTCTTCGTGCGCAAGCGGATAAATTTTTATATCAACATGAATTAAAGAAAACCATTGAAGAAACGCCGAACTTAACATTACGTCAAGGAATGGTTGAACGTTTAATTGTTGAAGATGGTGTTTGTAAAGGAGTAATTACACAATCAGGTGCGGAATATACAGCGAAAACAGTTGTTATTACAACTGGAACGTTTTTACGTGGTGAAATTATTATGGGAGACTTGAAATATTCAAGTGGTCCAAATAACCAACAGCCATCTATTACATTATCAGAGCATTTAGAAGAGCTTGGATTTGAACTTGTTAGATTTAAAACGGGGACACCTCCTCGTGTAAATAGTAATACAATTGATTACAGTAAAACAGAGATTCAGCCAGGAGATGATCAACCGCGTGCGTTCTCATTTGAAACAACGAAGTTTATTTTAGATCAAATTCCGTGCTGGTTAACATATACAAGTGAAGAAACCCATCGCTTAATTGACAAAAACTTACATCGTTCTGCTATGTATTCTGGTATGATTAAAGGAACAGGTCCTCGTTATTGTCCATCAATTGAGGATAAAGTAGTACGATTTAATGATAAGCCACGTCATCAAATTTTCTTAGAGCCAGAAGGACGTAATACGCAAGAAGTCTACGTTCAAGGATTATCAACGAGCTTACCAGAAGATGTACAGCGTGAAATGTTGAAAACAATTCCTGGTTTAGAGAATGTTGAAATGATGCGCACAGGTTATGCGATTGAATACGATGCAATTGTACCAACACAGCTTTGGCCAACCCTTGAAACGAAAAAGATTAAAAACTTATATACGGCGGGGCAAATTAATGGTACGTCTGGTTATGAAGAGGCGGCTGGCCAAGGGATTATGGCTGGAATTAACGCTGCATGTCGCTCTTTAGGCAAAAAAGAAGTCATTTTAGGTCGTTCTGATGCTTATATTGGCGTTTTAATTGATGACCTTGTGACAAAAGGGACAAATGAACCATATCGTCTGTTAACTTCTCGTGCGGAATATCGTTTATTATTACGTCATGATAATGCGGATCTTCGCTTAACAGAAATCGGTCATGAAATTGGATTAATCCCAGAAGAGCGTTATGAACGTTATTCTCAAAAGAAAGAACAAATTGAACAAGAAAAGGCTCGTTTAGAGGGAATTATTATTAAACCACGTCCTGAAGTACAAGAGTTAATTCGTAGTGTTGGTGGAAGTGAATTAAAAGATGGTATACGTGCTAGCGACTTACTACGACGTCCAGAAATGACATATGAACATATTCGCTTACTTGCACCAAGTGAATTAGAAATCAATGATGAGGTTGCAGAGCAAGTTGAAATTCAAATTAAATATGAAGGATATATCGAAAAGTCCTTACAACAAGTAGAACGTATGAAGAAAATGGAAAGTAAAAAAATTCCTGTTGATATAGATTATGATGCTATTTCTGGTATTGCATCAGAAGCAAGACAAAAATTAAAAGAGGTTCGTCCACTGTCTGTAGGGCAAGCATCTCGTATCTCAGGTGTAAATCCAGCTGATATTTCCATTTTACTTGTATACATTGAACAAGGGAAAATTGCGCGAGTATCGAACCAATAAATAGTAAGGAGATATTGCGAGATGAACATAGAACAATTTCAATCTATGCTAGGAGAAAGAGGGATTTCCCTTTCTCCTAGACAATTAGAGCAATTTGAAATGTATTTTGAAACATTAGTAGAGTGGAACGAAAAAATGAATTTAACAGCGATTACGGAGAAAGAAGAAGTGTACTTAAAACATTTTTTTGACTCTATTACTGCTGCTTTTTACTACGATTTTTCAAATCCACTATCTATTTGTGATGTTGGCGCAGGTGCAGGATTTCCGAGTATACCATTAAAAATTTGTTTCCCGCACTTAAAAGTAACAATTGTTGATTCACTGCAAAAGCGGATTAACTTTTTGAATCACTTAGCACAAAAACTGGAGCTCAGTGACGTTGCTTTCTGTCATGATCGTGCTGAAACATTCGGTAAAAAAGAACATGTACGTGAATCATACGATATTGTAATGGCGCGTGCAGTAGCTCGCCTTTCTGTATTAAGTGAATTATGTTTACCGCTTGTAAAGGTTGGCGGAACATTTATTGCCATGAAAGGTGCAGCAGCTAATGAAGAGATTGAAAATGGTAAATATGCTGTAGAAGTGCTTGGCGGACAATTAGAAGAGGTATCTACGTTCCAATTGCCATTTGAAGAGAGTGAACGGAACATTTTATTAATCAAGAAAAAGCGCAAAACACCGAAAAAATATCCACGTAAGCCAGGTACACCCAATAAATTACCTATTGAAAAATAAATCTTATTAGACGTAAGATTAAATTATATAAATGGAACCGTAAATGTTTGATAAGGAATATGTTTATGTAGAATATTCAATAGGCCCAAAGGTGGTGGAATATGTATGAAAAATACGTTTTCTCGTTTATTTGGCTTTGGAGATAAAATGAGCGAACTCGAAATACAAAATGAAAGCCATGAAGATATAAATAAAAAGATACATGAAGAAATACATGAAATTCCGATAGCAAATATCATTCCAAACCGTTATCAACCACGGACGGTGTTTGATGATGCACGCATCGATGAACTAGCATTAACAATCCGTACGCATGGGCTTATTCAACCAATTGTTGTAAGGCAGTATGAAGAAGATTGTTATGAAATTATTGCCGGGGAAAGGCGTTTTCGTGCTGCAACGAAATTAGGATGGGAAAAGGTTCCTGCAATTATAAAAAACTTAAATGATACGGAAACAGCTTCAGTTGCTTTAATTGAAAACTTGCAACGTGAAGAGTTAACAGCAATTGAAGAAGCTGTTGCATATCAAAAGCTAATTGAGTTACATAATTTAACGCAAGAGGCACTCGCACAAAGACTTGGTAAAGGACAATCAACTATCGCAAATAAATTACGGTTATTAAAGTTACCTGAAGATATTAAAAGGTCATTATTAGAAAAAAGTATTACAGAGCGGCATGCTCGTGCACTTATTCCTTTGAAAAATGAAGAGTTACAGTTAAAAGTTTTACAAGAAATTGTGGAAAAACAATTGAATGTAAAACAGACAGAAGAGCGAATCGCAAAGTTACTTGAGGAAGTAAAACCGAAGCGTAAAGCAAAGAAAAAAGCGGTAAGTCGCGATATGAGGATTGCGATGAACACGATTAGGCAATCTTTACAAATGGTTGCAAAAAGCGGTTTGAATGTGAACTCTGAAGAAGAAGAATTTGATGAATATTATCAAATCACAATTAAAATTCCTAAGAAAAAATAATAGAGTGAAACTTTAATTGGTGGGGGCTTCATCCCCTACTGATTCGTAGTCTTCACGAACTGAGTTACCCGAAAATAGCGGGTTCAATATATGATAGAGGTCTCATCTTTTTGATGAGGCTTTTTTATTATATTGATACAAAAGAAAAACAATTTTTTAGGCGAAAGAGGATCATGTATTGAAACAATTCATGAGGTTTTTGTCTTATACATGACGGAAAAATAACGATATATCTTTTTTCTTATTGGAATGAAGAAGGAGTTTAAAAATAAATTTTGAAGTTTAATAAAGGACATAAAAGAAAATATTTGATTTCATGGTACAATAAATATAACTATTTTTAGAATAAGATAGAAAGGTTGAAAGTAGGTGACATCATGGGAAAAATCATTGCCATTGCTAACCAAAAAGGCGGTGTTGGAAAAACAACAACATCCGTTAATTTAGGAGCCGGATTGGCACAAATGGGAAAGAAAGTTCTTCTTGTTGATATTGATGCTCAAGGGAATGCAACAACTGGTGTTGGAATTGAAAAGTCCGAATTAGATCAATGTATTTATAATGTCCTTGTAGAAGACACAGCTGTTCAAGAGGTTATAAAGAAGACCGCAACTGAAAACTTAGATGTTCTACCCGCTACCATTCAATTAGCAGGAGCTGAGATTGAATTGGTGCCAACCATTTCCCGGGAAGTACGTTTGCAGAGGGCATTGCAACCAGTTCGTACTGAATATGATTACGTTATTATTGATTGTCCTCCATCTTTAGGTTTGTTAACAATTAATGCGTTAACAGCAGCCGATTCTGTCATTATCCCTGTTCAATGTGAATATTACGCATTAGAAGGATTGAGCCAACTATTAAATACAGTTCGTCTTGTACAAAAGCATTTAAATAAAAATTTAGCAATTCAAGGCGTATTATTAACGATGTTAGATGCGCGCACAAATCTAGGAATTCAAGTTATAGATGAAGTGAAAAAATACTTTAGAGATAAGGTATATCGTTCTATTATTCCACGCAATGTTCGTTTGAGCGAGGCGCCGAGTCATGGTAAACCGATTATGCAGTATGATGCTAAATCAAGAGGGGCTGAAGTATATATAGATTTAGCAGAGGAAGTGATTGCAGGTGGCTAAAGGACTGGGAAGAGGAATAAATGCATTTTTCCCTGATTTAGATGTGAAAGAAGAAGAAACGATTCAAGAGATTGCAGTAACTGAACTAAGACCTAACCCGTACCAACCTAGAAAAAACTTTCATAAAGAAGCGATTCAAGAATTAGCAATCTCTATTAAAGAACATGGCATTTTACAACCTTTAATTGCGCGAAAGAGTATTAAAGGGTATGAAATCGTAGCTGGTGAAAGAAGATATAGAGCTGCAAAGGAAGCAAATCTTGAAAAGGTACCAGTTGTTGTACGTAAATTGAGCGAGCAGCAAATGATGGAACTCGCTCTTCTTGAAAATTTACAGCGTGAAGATTTAAATCCAATGGAAGAGGCTATGGCCTATCAAATGTTAATGAATGAGCTAAATGTAACACAAGAACAATTAGCGAAGCGCCTTGGAAAAAGTAGACCGTATATCGCGAATTACACAAGGTTACTGACTCTCCCTTCATTTGTGCAAGATATGATTGCAAGTGGGAAGTTATCAATGGCACATGGACGCACCTTACTTACCATTAAGGATGAAGAACAATTAAAATCTTTATTAAAGCGCATTGAAAAAGAAGGCTTGAATGTTCGGCAATTAGAAAAAATTGTTCAAGAGATCAATCAGCGAGTTTCACGTGAAACAAAGAAGAAGAAAAAAGAAAGAAATATCTTTTTTATAGAACGTGAAACAATATTAAGAGAAAAGTTCGGTACAGAGGTGAAAATTAAGGAAACAAAAAAAGAAAAAGGGAAAATCGAAATCGAATTTTTTAATAAAGAAGATTTGAATCGAATTTTAGAACTACTTTCAGGGGGGAACTGAAAAGCAAACCATCTTATTATTTACAGATGGTTTGCCTTTTTTAATACAGATAACTTTTGATCTGTTTCTTTTATGCTTTGGGCGATTACATCGGCCATTTTCATCACTAAGCTTAATCTTGTATTTTGAAGCACAAAAAATTCCATAAAACCATTTAAATTTACAATGCCATGTATATGTAATTCTCCCACTGCTGGAAGTTTTTTATTCATTGCAGCGCCTGGTTTACTAGGTCCTTTTCCTACCGTTATGGAACCGATATTTTGTGACTTGCCAAGACATGCATCAACTGCAATAATAAAAGAATTCGGATTTGAAGATTGTATATTCTGAATATTTTCTTCGAGATTTAGAGCGTGCACAGGTTCATCAAGGGTGCCGAATACTTGGAAGTTTTGAATATTTATTTGTTCTAATTTTGTACCAACTAGCGGCCCAAGTGCATCACCAGTTGAACGGTCTGTTCCTATGCAAACTAGTATAAGTGGTGATTCGGTCGGTATGTGTGATAGTAAGAAATTGCTTAATATTTCTGAGGCTTCTACATCATGATGCATAACATTTTGTGATTCTTTTTCAAAAAAAGGTAAGCGAAAACTCCCAATATTCATGAAGCACCCATCCTTTTATTCATTTTTTTAATATGTTATACATTCTTTTTTTCTATTAAGAATATTACATTAAGCTAAGATGTGGGGAATTATAAGCATATATGTTGCAAATTATTTATAAGAGAGAAAAGAATAGTACCAGTATATATTTTTTTGTGTCATTTTATACCTTAATCAAAAGAGAAAGTGAAACTTTAATCAGTGGGGGTCTTCACCTCCCACTGATTATGAGCCCTCACCAATCGGGCTGTTACGGGCAGTTAATTTCTCACCTATCTTCCTTGTTTCTCTCTGAATCTTGAGGTGGGAGTCTTACTGCCCTAAAATAGCGGGATAAAAATGTAAATAAGATAGCAAAGTTTTTAAAGAAATAAGGGAAACTTCTGATACAATAAGGGATGAATAAAAGATTATTATTGGAGAGGTAAAACAGATGGATTTATTAACTAAATGGTTTGATTCTATTGATTGGTCCCATATTGGAATGGGAGCAATCAAAATAGTAGTTATTTTAGTGCTTGGTGCAATTGTAGTTAGAATTGCTAGGGCAATTGTAAGAAATGCATTTCGAATGGGCAGCCGTTCGCCGATTCAAATTTCAGAGCGCCGTACAATGACGGTAGCAAAACTGCTTGAAAATATTGTGGCATACGTTGTTATATTTATTATGCTAATTGCTATTTTAGGGATATTTGGCATTAATGCATCAGGTTTATTAGCGGGGGCAGGGGTAATCGGTTTAGCGGTCGGTTTTGGTGCCCAAAGTTTAGTAAAAGACGTTATTACAGGATTGTTTATTTTATTAGAAGATCAATTTTCAGTTGGTGATTATGTTCGCATTGGTCAGTTTGAAGGTGTTGTTTTAGAAATTGGGCTACGTACAACGAAAATAAAAAGTTGGACAGGCGAAATTCATATTTTACCTAACGGAGGCATTATGCAAGTAACGAACTTCTCTGTTAGCAACAGCGTCGCATTTGTTGATGTTTCTATCTCTTATGAGAGTGATATTGACCAAGCAGAACGAGTGATTGAAGAATTATTAGAAGAATTGCCTGCAAAATATGAAGATATGGTAACAAAGCCAGAATTATTAGGTGTTCAAACACTTGCTGCATCTGAAGTTGTATTGCGTGTAATTGCTGAAGTAGCGCCGATGAAACATGCAATTATTGCAAGAGCTCTTCGAAAAGAGATTAAAAATCGTCTTGATTTACACGGTATTGAAATTCCATATCCACGTATGGTTTTATATAATCGTGAAGAAATGGTTAATAACACAGCAAATTAATGGGAAGAGGGGATTAGAGAATGGAGCAGAAGCAATATAACTTGTACGATATTGTGGAAATGAAGAAAGCCCATCCTTGTGGTGAAAATCGTTGGAAGATTATTCGTATGGGAATGGACATCCGCATTAAGTGCGAGGGATGTGACCATTCCGTAATGATTCCTCGAAGAGAATTTAATCGTAAGATGAAAAAAGTACTTGTGAAACATGAAGAATAGATGTGAGGTAACAGTTACATAAGGTAGCTGTTACTTTTTTGAATTTTTAGGTAACTTGTCATTTTATTTGTTACTATCTATAATGATGGAAGATTGAGACATAGGAGTGAAAAATATGGGATTAACGGCTGGAATCGTTGGCTTACCTAACGTAGGGAAATCAACATTATTTAACGCAATTACACAAGCAGGGGCAGAATCTGCAAACTATCCATTCTGTACAATTGATCCAAACGTAGGAATTGTAGAGGTGCCAGATGATCGTTTAAATAAACTAACGGAACTAGTTGAGCCGAAGAAAACTGTTCCAACGGTATTCGAATTTACTGATATTGCTGGTATTGTAAAAGGTGCAAGTAAAGGTGAAGGATTAGGAAACAAATTCTTATCTCATATTCGCCAAGTAGATGCAATTTGCCAAGTGGTACGTTGTTTTGAAGATGAAAATATTACACACGTTTCAGGAAAAGTCGATCCAATTGATGATATTGAAACGATTAACCTAGAATTAATTTTAGCGGATTTAGAATCTGTTGATAAGCGTATTGAACGTGTTGCTAAATTAGCAAGACAAAAAGATAAAGAAGCGGTATTTGAGCATGAAATTTTAGTTCGTTTAAAAGAAGCGTTTGAAGCAGGGAAACCAGCTCGTACGATCGAGTTTACAGAAGAACAAATGAAGGTTGTTAAAGGGCTTCATTTACTTACAACGAAAGAAATGCTATACGTAGCAAACGTAAGTGAAGAGGATATTATGGATCCTTCTGAGAACCAGTATGTACAGAGGGTAAAAGAATTTGCAGCAAAAGAAAATTCACAAGTTATTGTTGTTTGTGCAAAAATTGAATCAGAAATTGCTGAATTAGATGAAGAAGAGAAAAAGGTATTCCTTGAAGAATTAGGCATTGAAGAGTCTGGTTTAGATCAATTAATTCGTGCCGCGTATGATTTG
Organism: Bacillus cytotoxicus NVH 391-98; assembly: GCF_000017425.1. GTDB lineage: Bacteria > Bacillota > Bacilli > Bacillales > Bacillaceae_G > Bacillus_A > Bacillus_A cytotoxicus. The sequence continues at coordinate 4,074,609 of NC_009674.1, read as the reverse complement.
TTAGGACTAGCAACTTACTTTACAGCTGGTGTACAAGAAGTTCGCGCATGGACATTTAAAAAAGGGATGAAAGCACCACAATGCGCAGGAGTGATTCATACAGATTTCGAACGTGGATTTATTCGCGCTGAAACAGTTTCATATACTGATTTAATGGAATATGGTTCGATGACAGCGGCGAAAGAAGCAGGAAAAGTACGTTTAGAAGGTAAAGAGTATATTGTAAAAGACGGGGACATTATGCACTTCCGCTTTAATGTATAATTTGATATTTCCTAGGAAAATAGTGAGAAAAGCTTGGTGAATATATTATATGTTTACCAAGTTTTTTATTTATTGGTTAGTTGATTCATCTAACTTACTATGATATAATCTAAACTCGTGAGTAATTACTATTATAATAATTAATTGCTCCTTGCCCATTATGGGCCGTTTAGACCAAAAGGAGGTGAAAGTGTAATGAAAAAGTACGAAATCATGTACATCATTCGTCCAAACATGGAGGAAGAAGCTCAAAAAGCTTTAGTTGAGCGCTTCGCAAACGTTTTAACTAACAATGGTGCAGAAATCATTAACACGAAAGAGTGGGGTAAGCGTCGTTTAGCTTACGAAATCAACGACTTACGTGACGGTTTCTACATGATCTTAAACGTAAATTCTAACCCAGAAGCTGTGAAAGAATTCGATCGTTTAGCTAAGATCAACGAAGATATCATTCGTCACATCGTTGTTAAAGAAGAAGAATAATAATTAAGATATATAGGGAGAGTGGTTCGATTGATGAATCGTGTTATCCTCGTTGGTCGTCTAACTAAGGACCCTGACTTACGTTACACGCCCAATGGTGTTGCAGTAGCTACTTTCACGTTAGCGGTGAATCGTGCTTTTACAAATCAGCAAGGTGAGCGTGAAGCTGACTTTATTAACTGTGTAATATGGCGTAAACAAGCAGAAAACGTGGCAAATTATTTGAAAAAGGGTAGCTTAGCAGGCGTTGATGGCCGTCTTCAAACTCGTAATTATGAGGGACAAGATGGTAGACGTGTATATGTAACAGAAGTTCTGGCAGAGAGCGTACAATTTTTAGAGCCGCGTAATAGCGGTGGGGAGCAACGCGGTTCTTTCAATCAGCAGCCATCAGGAGCTGGTTTCGGAAACCAAGGCTCTAACCCATTTGGTCAATCTGGTAATTCTGGATTTACGAAGAATGACGATCCATTTTCAAATGTAGGGCAACCGATCGATATTTCGGACGACGATTTACCATTCTAATGGTATAGATCGGTTATTTTTAACAAAGAATGGAGGGAAATGAACATGGCAGGACGCAAAGGTGGACGTGCGAAACGTCGTAAAGTGTGTTTCTTCACAGCTAACGGCATTACGCACATCGATTATAAAGACGTTGATTTATTAAAACGTTTCGTTTCTGAGCGAGGTAAAATTTTACCTCGTCGTGTAACAGGAACAAGCGCAAAATACCAACGCAAACTTACAGTTGCAATTAAACGTGCTCGTCAAATGGCACTTTTACCATATGTTGGTGAATAATGAAGTATGAAATGCACAGTAGAGTCTAACTTTACTGTGCATTTTGCTATGCTTTTCTTTTTAGAAGGAGAGGTTTATAGATGAAAGGTACAAGGATTATTACAGAGGGAGCGGCATTATTAGCTATATATGCAGTGTTACTTCTCGTATCGCTATACGTTCCTATCTTAAGTCTCGTTGCAACGTTTGCATTGCCATTGCCTTTTATATTATTTATCATTCGCTATTCGCTTCCGAGTGCATGTATGTTGTTTGTTGTTTCTCTGCTGGTTACGCTTGTTGTTAGTTCGCCAATTAGCTTAGTAAAAACGGTTATGTGTGGCATAATAGGATTTACTTTAGGTTATATGTATAAAAAGAAAAGACAACCAGTTGAAATATTAATAATAGGAACACTTTCCTATTTAGTCTGCTTTTTGTTCATTTATATTGGAAGCATCAAATTTTTACAATTAGATTTAATGAAACAAATGCAAGATATGTTTAAAGAAGGAATCGAGCAAAGTGAAAAAATAATCAAGGCTGCTGGTGTACCGGTTTCACAAGAGCAAAAAGCGGAATTAGAACAACTGATGGGATTATTGAGAAACCTATTACCAAGCATACTTGTTATGGTGGCATTGATTTATTCGTGGCTAACAGTTTTGATAGCTGGAAATGTTTTAAGAAAATTACGGTATCCAATTGTTAAATGGCCTGAATTTCGAAATATGCAATTACCAAAAAGTATCATTTGGTACTATGTTTTATTGATTATATGTTCTGCTTTTATAAAGGCAGAGCCAAGTTCATATTTCGATATTGCATTTTCTAACGTATACTTTATTTTTTCAATATTGCTTTTGTTTCAAGGATTTGGGTTTATAACCTTTTTGGCACATGCTAAAGGGTATTCAAAGGCAATCCCAATTGTTGGATTTGTTATCTGCATGTTTGTCCCGCAATTGTTTTCTCTTGTAACAATCTTAGGTATAATTGATTTAGGTTTTCCATTCCGTTCTAGAATAAAGTCAAAATAAATGGTAGCGAAAGAACGTTGTAGTATTTGTGGTATACTATGGGAATCTGTAATGAACGTTGCTTAGGCTGACGTTTAATTTGTTCAACTAACGTGTGAGTATCATCTATGTTAGTTTTACTTTATAGGAGTTGGATTCATGCCTGAATTTTATAAAAGACAGCGGTTTTTATATCCTGTTTATGTGTTGGCCTTTTTTATGTTTGTACTTATAGCCATTCTTAGTTTCTTTCATTGGTTTATGGGAATGGTGGCCTTTTTTATTTTTTGTATTGTGCTTTTTTTTGCCATACGTTTTGAGTTAACTTTTCAAAAAAAGCTTGAAAAGTATACGACTGATATGATTACGAGGGTAAAGAAAGTAAGTAATGAAGCCTTTAATCAAATGCCGATTGGTATCTTACTATACAATAAGGAGTATGGAATTGATTGGGCAAACCCTTACTTATCTTCCTGCTTGGGGCAACATTCTTTGGCGGGTTGGCATCTATATGATGTATCAGAAACATTACTTCTTTTTATAAAAGGGGAAAGTTCTGATGATATTGTATCTTTAAATAATCGTAAGTTTCGTGTGTTCGTTAGAAAAGAAGAGAAATTAATCTATTTCTTTGATGTAACGGAGCAAACAGAGATTGAAAAAATGTATGAGGATCAACGCACAGTTTTAGCGATTATTTACTTGGATAACTACGATGAAGTTACCCAAGGATTAGATGATCAATTGCGCACGAATATAACGAGTCTTGTAACATCGCGCTTAAATGAATGGGCACTGAAATATGGAGCGTATTTAAAACGAGCTTCTTCAGAGCGGTTCTTCGTTGTATTAAATGAAAGCATTTTAATGCAAATGGAGAAAGGGAAATTTGATATTTTAGATCAAGTGCGTGAAGAAACATCGAAAAGGAATATTCCGCTTACATTAAGTATTGGTGTCGGATCAGGTGACTTGTCTTTATCTGAGCTTGGAGCAATGGCACAATCTGGTTTAGACCTTGCATTGGGACGAGGGGGAGATCAGGTAGCAATTAAGCAAGCGACAGGTAAGGTGAAGTTTTATGGGGGTAAGACAAATCCTGTTGAAAAGCGGACACGTGTAAGAGCAAGAGTGATTTCTCATGCGTTAAAAGATTTAGTAATTGAAAGTAGCAACGTGATGATAATGGGGCATAGAGCACCGGATATGGATGCAATTGGTGCCGCTATTGGTATTTTAAAAGTAGCTCAATTAAACGAGCGTGAAGGGTATATCGTGTTAGATGAGAATGACTCGGATAAAGGGATAAAACGTTTAATGGAGAAAGTAAAGCAAAATAAGGACTTATGGTCTCGTTTTATTACACCCCAGCAGGCTATGGAATTTGCGACAGATGATTCATTACTCGTTGTTGTGGATACGCATAAACCTTCCATGGTGATGGAGGAGAAGCTACTACACAAAATTGAGAATGTAGTTGTAATCGACCACCATCGACGTGGTGAGGAATTTATTGAAGATCCATTGCTTGTCTATATGGAGCCATATGCTTCGTCTACAGCGGAGCTCGTAACGGAATTACTTGAATACCAGCCGAAACGTTTAAAGATGACGATGCTAGAAGCGACGGCATTACTTGCGGGGATTATTGTAGATACGAAAAGTTTTACATTCCGTACAGGCGCTCGTACGTTTGATGCCGCCTCTTATTTACGGTCGCACGGGGCGGATACAGTTCTTGTACAAGAATTGTTAAAAGAAGATATGCAGCAGTATTTACGAGTTGCAAAAACAATTCAAAATGCGTACATTTATAAAAATGGAATTGCGATTGCCAAGGTAGATAGTGATGAATATTGTGACCAAGTATTGATTGCGCAATCTGCTGATACATTACTGACAATGACAGGGATCATTGCCTCTTTTGTTATTGCAAAACGCGGGGAAAACTTCATCGGAATTAGTGGACGTTCTTTAGGCGAAGTGAATGTACAACTCATTATGGAAAACCTAGGTGGCGGTGGTCATTTAACAAATGCTGCTACACAGATAAAAAATACAACAATCGATGAAGCGGAAGAGAAGCTTCAATTGGTTATTGAGGATTATTTAAAGGGAGGCACACAATCATGAAGGTAATTTTTCTAAAAGATGTAAAAGGTAAAGGAAAAAAAGGGGAAATCAAAAACGTACCAGATGGTTATGCGAATAACTTTTTATTAAAGCAAGGATTAGCTGCTGAAGCAAACAACAGTAACATGAAAACTTTGGAAGCTCAAAAGCGTAAAGAAGAAAAAGAGGCAGCGGCTGAGCTTGAGAATGCTAAAAAGTTAAAAGAAACACTAGAAAAATTAACTGTAGAGTTAAAGGCGAAATCTGGTGAGGGCGGTCGTTTATTCGGTTCCATCACAAGCAAACAAATTGTGGATGAACTGCAAAAAACACACAAAATTAAGCTTGATAAGCGCAAATTTGAAATGGAAGATGCAATTCGTTCATTAGGTTATACAAATGTAACTGTGAAATTGCATCCACAAGTAACAGCTACAGTAAAAGTTCATGTTAGCGAACAATAAAAATAAGTTAGGCAAGGAGGATTGCGTATGAGTGACGTACTTGCTGATCGTACCCCTCCGCATAATATAGAGGCTGAGCAGGCGGTTTTGGGGGCTATTCTTCTTGAACAAGATGCGTTAACAACAGCTTCAGAATTGCTGCTACCTGAGTCTTTTTATCGAACTGCACATCAAAAGATTTTTGAAATTATGCTTGGGCTCTCTGATAAAGGAGAACCGGTTGATTTAGTTACTGTAACAGCTGTGCTTTCAGATCGAGGTTTATTAGAGGAAGTTGGCGGCGTTTCCTATTTAGCGGAATTAGCTGAGGCTGTTCCGACAGCAGCCAATGTGGAATATTATGCTCGTATTATTGCTGAAAAAGCACTTTTACGGCGGTTAATTCGAACTGCAACTCATATTGTATCAGACGGATATGAAAGAGAAGATGATGTAGAAGGGCTTTTAAATGAAGCTGAGAAAAAGATACTAGAGGTATCGCATCAAACAAATGCAAAAGCGTTTCAAAATATTAAAGACGTTCTTGTAGAAGCTTACGATAAAATCGAACTTTTGCATAATCAAAAAGGTGAAATCACAGGTATACCAACGGGATTTACTGAATTAGATAGAATGACAGCTGGATTTCAGCGCAACGATTTAATCATTGTAGCAGCCCGGCCTTCAGTAGGGAAAACTGCTTTTTCATTAAATATTGCTCAAAACGTGGCGACAAAAACAGATGAAAATGTGGCGATTTTTAGTTTAGAGATGGGGGCCGATCAGCTTGTTATGCGTATGCTTTGTGCAGAAGGAAATATTGACGCACAAAGGCTTCGTACAGGTTCATTAACTTCAGAGGATTGGGCGAAATTGACCATGGCAATGGGAAGCCTTTCTAATGCAGGGATATATATTGATGATACACCAGGGATTCGCGTCAGTGAAATTCGAGCAAAATGTCGTAGATTGAAACAAGAACAAGGCCTTGGTATGATCTTAATTGACTACTTACAGCTCATTCAAGGAAGTGGCAAACCTGGAGAGAACCGACAACAAGAGGTATCTGAGATTTCCCGTACATTAAAAGGAATTGCACGTGAACTACAAGTTCCTGTAATTGCCTTATCTCAGTTATCCCGTGGGGTTGAATCTCGTCAAGATAAACGTCCAATGATGTCTGATATTCGTGAATCAGGAAGTATTGAACAAGATGCTGATATTGTAGCCTTTTTATATCGTGATGATTACTACGATCGTGAAACAGAAAATAAAAATACGATTGAAATTATTATCGCGAAGCAACGTAATGGTCCAGTAGGTACTGTAGAGCTTGCATTCGTAAAAGAATTTAATAAATTCGTGAACTTAGAGCGTCGGTTCGATGACGGACATGCACCGCCAGCTTAGGGAAGTATAAAAAAGAAACACATTTCTTATAATAAGATGTGTTTCTTTTTTTACATAGAAAAGATAGGGTTTTCATTTTGAAAATAACAAGTTCTTACGAACAAATATGATAAAACTTAAAAAAATGTTCGTTTTTAAATTGACTTCTCTTTTCATTTTGGTACAATTATATTGTTTGAAAAGTTCGTTTGAAAATCGCGGAGGTGCTTGAATAATGTCTTCAGTAGTAGTTGTAGGAACACAATGGGGCGATGAAGGAAAAGGTAAAATTACTGACTTTCTTTCTGAACATGCGGAAGTAGTTGCAAGATATCAAGGTGGAAATAACGCAGGACATACAATCGTTTTTAATGGTGTGAAATATAAATTACACTTAATTCCATCTGGTATTTTTTATAAAGAGAAGATTTGTGTAATTGGTAATGGTATGGTAGTAGATCCAAAAGCATTACTTGTAGAATTAAAATACTTACACGATCGCGGTGTAAGTACTGATAATTTACGCATCAGTAATCGCGCGCACGTTATCTTACCATATCATTTAAAACAAGATGAGTTAGAAGAAGAGCGTAAGGGCGATAATAAAATTGGTACAACGAAAAAAGGTATCGGCCCAGCATATATGGATAAAGCAGCTCGCATAGGTATTCGTATGGCGGATCTTTTAGATCGTGAAGCTTTTAAAGAAAAACTGGAACGCAATTTAGCGGAAAAAAATCGTTTATTTGAAAAAATGTATGATGCAGAAGGCTTTAACGTGGATGAAATCTTTGAAGAATACTATGAGTATGGTCAACAAATTGCACAATATGTATGCGATACATCTGTTGTATTAAATGATGCATTAGATGAAGGTCGTCGTGTATTATTTGAAGGTGCACAAGGCGTTATGCTTGATATCGACCAAGGTACGTACCCATTCGTTACATCTTCTAACCCAGTTGCTGGTGGTGTAACAATTGGTTCTGGTGTGGGTCCTTCTAAAATTAAACGTGTAGTAGGTGTATGTAAAGCATATACAAGCCGTGTTGGTGATGGTCCATTCCCTACTGAGCTTCATGATGAAATTGGTCAACAAATTCGTGAAGTTGGTCGTGAATATGGTACAACAACAGGCCGTCCACGCCGCGTGGGTTGGTTTGATAGTGTTGTTGTAAGACATGCGCGCCGCGTTAGTGGTTTAACAGATCTTTCTTTAAACTCTATCGACGTATTAACAGGTATTCCAACTGTGAAAATTTGTGTTGCATACAAATATAATGGAGAAGTTCTGGATGAAGTTCCAGCTAACTTAAACATTTTAGCAAAATGTGAGCCTGTATACGAAGAACTTCCAGGTTGGACAGAAGATATTACAGGGGTAAAATCATTAGAAGAACTTCCTGAAAATGCAAGACATTATGTAGAACGTGTATCTCAACTAACAGGTATTCCATTAGCTATGTTCTCTGTTGGTCCAGACCGTAGCCAAACAAATATTGTTCGTAATGTATATGGCATTTAATTATTGATTTTCATGTAAAGCTACATTAGACTTAGTAAAGAATCCGTGTTTACGCGGATTCTTTTTAACTTTTATAAAAAAAATTTAAAAAGTATTGTACAAATGAAAGTTATTATGTTATGATAACTCTTGTCGTCACGAAAATATGACGTTGGTGAGTATGAGCCATTAGCTCAGTTGGTAGAGCACGATCGAATATGCTACGAAGCTTTTCTACAGCGTACTCATCGAGCTGCTGCTTGCATTCGCTTTCTGAGATGAGGACGTCCCGAACAAGGAACGACTATTAAGAAAGCAATACTTAGAGTTATGAGCCATTAGCTCAGTTGGTAGAGCATCTGACTTTTAATCAGAGGGTCGAAGGTTCGAGTCCTTCATGGCTCACCATTTTCATTTTCGTGGCCCGTTGGTCAAGTGGTTAAGACACCGCCCTTTCACGGCGGTAACACGGGTTCGAATCCCGTACGGGTCATGTTTATATTTTGGTCCCGTGGTGTAGTGGTTAACATGCCTGCCTGTCACGCAGGAGATCGCCGGTTCGACCCCGGTCGGGACCGCCACTTTTGTTTATACCACCATTAGTGGTTTTATATATATGTTTTGGCTCGGTAGCTCAGTCGGTAGAGCAGAGGACTGAAAATCCTCGTGTCGGCGGTTCGATTCCGTCCCGAGCCACTCTCAGGATATTAGGTGGGTCTACTTAATATCCTTTTTATTTTGTGCAATTTTACAAATGAGGGTAGTTATTTTAAAATAGACTAAGGAGCCTCTAGCAGTTGAAGCTAGGGGTTTTTCTATAGATCGTATAGGATTCCGTGTAAAAGTGGATCATACATGATTCTATGAGAATAGAGGAGAAAATACTTAAATGAAGGGTGAACTTTAAGCAGGAACTGCCTATATGTTTAAGGATTATTGACCATATTTTTATGAGGAGGAAATACACGATGATGGGAAAAAAAATCTTAGTAGTTGATGATGAAAAGCCAATCGCAGATATTTTGAAGTTTAATCTAGAAAAAGAGGGCTTTGAAATTGTAATGGCCCATGATGGGGATGAAGCAATCGAAAAGGCTAATGAAGAACAACCAGATATGGTTTTATTAGATATTATGTTACCAGGAAAAGATGGACTAGAGGTTTGTCGTGAAATCCGTAAAAGTTCTGAAATGCCAATTATTATGTTAACAGCAAAGGACTCTGAAATCGATAAAGTATTAGGACTAGAACTTGGAGCAGATGATTATGTTACAAAACCATTTAGTACGAGAGAACTGCTAGCTCGTGTAAAAGCGAACTTACGCCGTCATCAACAGGGCGGGGCAGCAGAAAAAGAGGAAAATACAGAAATGGTCATTGGACCAATTGTTATTAATCCAAATGCGTATAGTGTAACGAAGCGAGAAGAGAGTATTGAACTTACGCATCGTGAATTTGAGTTACTACATTATTTAGCGAAGCATTTAGGACAAGTTATGACACGTGAGCATCTATTACAAACTGTATGGGGTTATGATTATTTTGGGGATGTACGTACAGTAGACGTAACAGTACGTCGTTTACGTGAAAAGATTGAAGATAATCCAAGTCATCCAACTCTAATTGTTACGAGACGTGGAGTAGGATATTACTTGCGTGACCCAGAGCAGGAATAAAACATGAAGAAAGTTGGTTTTTTTCAATCTATTCATTTTAAGTTTGTGCTCATCTATATGCTATTAATATTAATAGCAATGCAGGTTATCGGTGTATATTTTGTACGTGAGCTAGAAAAGAGCCTCGTGCAAAGTTTTAAAGACTCATTAACACAACAAACGAACTTATTGTCTTATAACTTAAAGCAGGAATTTAATAAAGAATTTAATAAAGAACGTGATAAAAACGAGATATCTTTCCAGCAGGCTGTTAATAACTCGATTGAGAAGTTTGCGAATGACCGAAAGCGTGATATTCAGGAAGTAAGTGTCTTTGATCGTAATAGGAAACTATTGGCGACTTCTGATAATTCGCCAGCTAAGAAAAGCCAGGTGAATCGAGCGTCTACCGATATAACTGTTCAACGAGTCATTGTACAAAATAAGCCGGAATCAAAGATTGAGAAGGATGGAAGTACGGGACATCGTGTTCAAGTTATGTTTACCCCAATTGAAAGGAATCAAGGGGAAGAGGAAGTAGCAGGAGTTATAAAAATCGTTGCTTCTATGGAAGATGTATATAAGCAAATGAAAGATATTAATCAAATTTTTGCAACAGGGACAGTTATTGCATTACTAGTAACTGCCGTTCTAGGTATTTTATTGGCTCAAACGATTACAAGACCAATTTCAGATATGAGAAGACAGGCTATTGAAATGGCGAAGGGAAATTACTCACGCAAAGTAAAAGTACATAGCCATGATGAAATTGGACAATTGGCACTATCTTTTAACAACCTATCGAAAAAATTACAACAAGCCCGTTCTTCAACAGAAAGTGAAAGACGCAAGCTATCATCGGTTTTATCACATATGACTGATGGTGTAATTGCTACGGATCGAAAAGGGGATATTATTTTATTAAATGACCCTGCTGAAAAAATGCTGAATGTTTCGCGTGAAACAGCATTGGATCAATCGATTTTAGAAATATTAGGGATTCAGGAAGAGTTTACACTAGATCATTTATATGAAGAACCTGATTCAGTTTTATTAGATTTCAGTACACGTAATGAACCGTACATTTTAAGAGCTAGTTTTTCTGTTATTCAAAAAGATACTGGTAAAGCAAATGGCTTAATTGCTGTATTGTATGATGTAACGGAACAAGAGCGAATTGATCGTGAACGTCGTGAGTTTGTAGCGAATGTATCACATGAGTTGCGAACGCCACTTACAACGATGCGAAGCTATCTTGAAGCGTTAAGTGATGGAGCGTGGAAAGATCCAAATATTGCTCCGCAATTTTTAACAGTCACACAAGAAGAGACTGAAAGAATGATTCGACTTGTAAACGCATTGTTACAACTATCTAAAATGGATAGTACAGAATATCGTTTAATGAAAGAATGGGTAGATTTTACGGAGTTCTTTAATAATGTCATTGATCGATTTGAAATGTCTAAGGAACAAAATGTAATCTTCAATCGTTCTTTTTCGAAAAAAGCAAGATTTGTTGATATGGATACAGACAAAATTACCCAAGTTTTATACAATGTTATTTCAAATGCCCTGAAATATTCACCGGAAGGCGGAACGATAACATATCGTTTACGCGATCGTGGGGATATGTTAGAAATTAGCGTTAGCGATCAAGGTATGGGAATCCCGAAAGAAAACGTCGATAAAATTTTTGAACGCTTTTATCGCGTAGATAAGGCGCGTTCAAGACAAATGGGAGGAACTGGTCTAGGTTTAGCAATTGCTAAAGAAATGATTATTGCACATGGTGGATCTATTTGGGCAAAGAGTGAAGAAGGAAAAGGAACGACAATTTACTTTACCCTCCCGTTGGCGAAAGAAGAAGAGGACGATTGGGAATGAATATGGAAAACTTTAAAACCATTGTGCTAATTAATTTAGTAGTTATTAGTTTGTTTCTTACGTTTAATCTATGGACATATGTGCCTGATTCTAATTCGATGCAGAACACGAAGTTTGTTGAAGGAACTACAGTGCCAGAAAGTGCGGATGTTTCGAACGTCATTCTTCCATCTTCTGTAATCGTTCATAAAGATAATAAACGTCATTTCGTAAGTGAAAAACAAGAAAATATAAACTTAATATATAACATTTTGAAAAATGGTGAATTACAAGATTGGACAAATATAACAAGTACAATTCCTAAGAGTGAGTTTTTATCCTATGTACATGGGGAAGGGAAAATTGAAATTGTCTTCCCTACCACTATTCCATTTGGAGCCATAAGAAGCGTGCTGTCGATTAAAGATAAAAAGTTAGAAAAGCAAAGTTTTGATCGAATTATTATTGATCCTTCCAGAAGCCGAGATCAAAACATTGATATCAATTTTGTTGCGTATAATAGTCGTCAAATTTATAGAATGACATTAAAAGATGTGAATGTACGAGATATTGTAAATGCAGAAAATAAATTTGTTGTATTAGCAAGGCCATATTTTGAGTATCGAATCAATAATGCAAAAAGCATATTCTTACCAGATGGAGCCACGGAAAAAAGAAATTGGATGTATATTACGAGCAATATGGAAATAGAGGCATTTAAAAATGCGCTGTTTAGTGATCCACGTTATGCAACGCTAATTTCGAATAATCATACAGATGAAACATATACGGATGGAATTCGTTCCATGCAGATTAAACAGAATGGTATTAAGCTTGAATATACAAATTCATCTATAACTCGTGATAATAGTATAGATGATAATATTCTTGTCCAAAAAAGTTTTGAATTTCTGAATGGACATAATGGTATAACAGATAACTATCGTTTTGTATATGTAGATCCTAAGGGTGAAACAAAATTCCGTTTATATGAGAATGATTTACCTGTATTTAATAAAGATCGATTAACGACAATAAAACAAATCTGGGGTTCTGAGGGACTGATTAGTTATCAAAGGCCGTTATTTAAATTTGCAGGAAGCAGTCAAGAAGACAAAGTTATACTTCCACCTGGTCATACCGTAATTCAGTCATTAGCCAATAATCCAGATATCGATAAGAATTTGATTCAAAATATCGGAATTGGTTATAAGTTTGTGTTAGGAAATCATCCGAGTGGACCGATGGGTACTAAAACAATAACTGGTATGTTAAAACCAATTTGGTACGTGGAGTATGGGGAAGACCATATGATGTATGAGTGGAGTGAAGAGAAAGGGGGAAGTCTGATTGGACTGGAATAGGATTAAAACAATTTTTATTGTTACCTTTTTTGTTTTAGACCTCTTTCTCGTGTTTCAATTCATTCAAAAGCAAAATAATAATGAATTAGAACTTATGACGGAAACAAAAATAGATCAGCAACTAAAAGCTGATCATATTACGGTTGATGATTTACCAAACGAACCAAAGAAAGATTCATTTATTATAGCGAAAAATAAAGTTTTTAAGGAAGAAGATATTCATTCTTTAAAAAATCAAACACCTAGATTACAAGAGGATGCTAAAAAAATTGAAAGTGATCTAAAGGAGCCAATACAAAATACGAAAACACTAGCTAAAGATAAATATGGTGATTTTTTAAGAAATTATGTGGTAGATGGTCAAAAGTATGAATTTGCAAAATCAGAGGCTTCAAAAATTTATTTCTTTCAAAAATATAAAGACAAACCTATTTTTTACAATGATCATGCGATGATTATCGTTACTTTAAATGAAAAGGATGAAATCGTTTCATATACGCAAACTATGTTAACGGATTTGAAAGAAATGGGTGAGAATGATAAAGCGAAAGAACAAGAGATTATTTCGGCTCAGAAAGCTTTAGAAAATTTATTTGTGAAGCAGGAATTAACCCCAAATACGCATATTAAAGAAGCGCAAATTGGTTATGCAACACTCGTTTCTTTAGCTGAATCGAATAAACAAGTATTGACTCCAACGTGGAATTTAAAGGAAAAAGGAAAAAAAGATCACTTTGTAAATGCCATTGAGGGACAAGTTATTAAGCTAGGCGAAGAAAAAGAAAAATACAATGGAGTGAATGGGAATGAGTCTGCATTTTAGTGTACTTGCGAGTGGCAGTACAGGAAATGCGCTGTATGTCGGAACTGACAAGCAAAAGTTGCTTGTTGATGCAGGCTTGAGTGGTAAAGCAACAGAGGCTTTATTTGAGCAAGCTGAATTAAATATTCAAGATATATCAGGTATTCTTGTAACACATGAGCACAGTGATCATATTAAAGGGCTTGGAGTGTTAGCACGTAAGTATAATTTACCCGTTTATGCAAATGAAAAGACGTGGAATGCGATGGAACATTTAATTGGAAACATTGCAACAGATCAGAAGTTCATTTTTTCAATTGGTGATGTAAAAACATTCGGAGATATTGAAGTTGAATCGTTTGGAGTTTCCCATGATGCGGCAGAACCGATGTTTTATGTTTTTCATCATGGTGGTAGAAAATTAGCACTAATCACAGATACAGGTTATGTAAGCGATCGTATGAAGGGTGTTATTAAAGGTGCGAATGCTTTTGTATTCGAAAGTAATCATGATGTTGAAATGCTTCGTATGGGCCGCTATCCATGGAGTATTAAAAGACGTATTTTAAGTGATGTAGGCCACGTTTCGAATGAAGATGCTGCACTTGCAATGACCGACGTTATTACAGATGAAACAAAGCATATTTATTTAGCTCATTTAAGCTTAGATAATAATATGAAAGAACTAGCGCGTATGGCTGTTTCGCAAGTACTAGAAGAAAAAGGATTTGGAGTTGGAGAAGCGTTTGAAATACATGACACAGATCCAAAGACTCCAACAAAAATTCAATACGTATAATTCTTCATTTTAGTAAACAATAAAGGTAAATATAGCTGTTTACAGGAAGATAGGTGAACAAATATGTCCTTTATTGATGAAGAAAATCGTATGAAACGTACAAGGGAAAAGAAGCACAAAGGTCTTGTTATTTCTAGCATAGCGGGGACTGTTGTAGGAGCTTCATGGTTTGCATTTGGAGCTCCTTTGTTTTCAAAGTCCGAGACTAAAAATATGCAGCAAGCAGAAGCAAGTGAAGGAAACATAGTGAATGAACCATCACAAATGATGCAACATTCCGGCTTTGTAGATGCTGTTGATCGCGCTTCCGAAGCGGTCGTTGGTGTAATCAATATTCAGCGTGATCATTTTTCTGAAGTAGATGCAGAAGCTGGCACAGGATCAGGTGTTATTTATAAAAAAACAAATGGTCATGCTTATATTGTCACAAATCATCATGTCATTGCTGGTGCGAATCGAATTGAAATTAGCTTAAGTGATGGGACAAAAGTTCCTGGAAAAATATTAGGAAGCGACATTGTGACCGATTTAGCTGTTATAGAAATAAATGCGAAGCCTGTCAAAAAGGTAATTGAAATTGGTGATTCGAATACAGTACGTCGCGGGGAAGCAGTTATTGCGATCGGAAACCCACTTGGATTACAGTTTTCAGGGACAGTAACACAAGGAATTATATCTGCAAACGAACGAATTGTTCCTGTAGATTTAGACCAAGATGGACATTATGACTGGCAAGTGGAAGTGTTACAGACCGATGCGGCTATTAATCCAGGAAATAGTGGCGGGGCGCTTATAAATGCAGCGGGGAAACTGATTGGAATTAACTCCATGAAAATCGCTGCAAAAGAAGTAGAAGGAATTGGTTTAGCGATTCCTGTGACAAGGGCCGTTCCTATTATGAATGAGCTTGAAAAGTATGGTACTGTAAGAAGGCCATATATTGGAATTGAACTTCGGTCATTAAATGAAATTCCAAACTACTACTGGGAAGAAACGTTACACTTGCCGGGTGGCGTTACAAATGGTGTGTGTATTTTAGACGTGAAAAGTCCATCACCAGGTGCTGCCGCAGGCCTTAGAGAGCATGACGTTATTGTCGCGGTAGATGGAAAGCCAATACAAGATATCATTGCTTTTCGGACAGCTTTATATAATAAGAAAATCGATGATAAAATGACTCTTACTTTTTATCGTGGTACAAAGCGCTCCACAACAACAGTGAAATTGGCTAGTCAAAAATATTAAAAACAGGAGGACTGCCTCCTGTTTTCTATTGTAGAAAAGTGAGGTGAGAAATATGAATTTCCCTTGTTGTTTAGAACATGTAGAGTTAGCGTTGGATATCATTGTGGATGAATGCGAAGTCGCACCTGTTATTAACAGTGTGGATAACTCAGAAAAAGAAGAAAAAACATGTGAATTTTGTCAAAACAAAGCGACATATGTTGTATCGAACGCAGATTCTCCCACAATATGTGGGTAATGATTGTGGATATGTGGATAAGTTTTGTGGATAACGTGTTTGTAAGGTGGGGAATACATGTGAATATCTCAATTATTTCAATCGGGAAATTAAAAGAAAAATATTTAAAACAAGGTATTGCAGAATACTTAAAACGATTATCATCTTATGCAAAAGTGGAAGTAATTGAATTACCAGATGAAAAAGCACCGGAAAACTTAAGCGAAGCAGAGATGTTAATCGTAAAAGAAAAGGAAGGTGTGCGTATACTAGACAAAATTTCAGATGATACGCATGTCATTGCACTAGCAATTGAAGGAAAGCAAAAATCATCAGAACAATTTGCAGAAAGCTTAGATTGCCTCGCTACATATGGAAAAAGCAAAATCGCCTTTGTAATCGGTGGATCCCTTGGCTTAAGTACAGAAGTAATGAAACGCTCAAATGAATCTCTATCATTTTCAAAAATGACATTACCGCATCAACTAATGAGACTTGTCCTTTTAGAACAAATCTATCGTGCGTTCCGGATTAATCGTGGGGAACCTTACCATAAGTAAGCACATAGTTATTTTTAGAAGAAGCATCAAAGAATAATTCAATATCTTTGATGCTTCTTTCAGTAGGAGAATTACCTGTATTGACGGTAATTTTATTAATAATTGAATGTAGAAAATCTTTTTGTTGTTCTGGAGAGATATTAGGTAGAATTTTAGAGAATGTATTTAAAACATTAGAGATTTGCTCAAAGGAAATTTCTTTAATTGTAGGTTTAGCTAATTCATATTCCAGAGATTTTTTTTGTTCTAATAGCTCTTCACGTTTAGCTTCTAGCTCATGTATTCTTTTTAATATTAATTGAGGAAGAGTGTCTTCTGTTTCGATTATGTTCATAAATTTTTGAATACTTTTTTGGTTATCAGCTAATGCTTTTGATATATAATTTAAGTTGTTTTGGATAGGCTCTTTTAATGTTTTAATATCCCTGTTAACTCTATCTACTATTTCTTGAAGTATAGTTGGTTTTGAAGTTATCTCTTCAATTTTTTTAAAAACATATTCTTCTGCAATATCTGCATTTATTAAATTGGACTTGCATACAGCACTACCTTTGTAATGGAAATTTCCACATTGATAATAACGTATGTATTCAGTACCGTTTTTATTTTTCTTTATTTTATGTCCAATCATTCCTTGTCCACACATTGGGCATCTTAACAACGTTGTTAGAGGGAAAGTACCAGAAAATGTTTTCGCAGGTTTATGTGATTTTTGATTTGAAATTATTCGGGAAGTTTCCCAAACATCTAAACTAATAATTGGTTCATGTGTTCCTTTTACCGTAGTGGTATTTTCACTTTTCCCTTTTCTTCTCTTTTTACTCCAATTTTCAACTTGATTAAATCGAATAAACCCTGCATAAGCAGGATTAGCAATAATAGTTCTAATAGAATTTATTGAGAATGATTTCTTTCGTTTTGTTTTGTAACCTTCATGGTTTAATTTATTAGCAATTGCTTTATAGCCTTTGCCATTAATATATAAATCAAAGATATATCTAACAATTTTAGCTTCTTCCTCAACAATTTTTAATTCTTTATCTATACAAGTATAACCTAGCATACTGCCACCATTCCATTTACCTTCTTTAGCTCTTTGGGTCATACCTAATTTTACGTTATCAACAATTGTATTCCTTTCTAACTCAGCAACTGCTCCCATCATTTGTAATGCAAATTTACCCATAGGTGTTTCTGTTTCGAAGTTCTCACTAAAAGAGCGAAAGACAACGTTATTTTTATTTAATTCTTCTACTATTTTTAATATATCAATTGTATTTCGAGCTAAGCGTGATATTTTCCAAACAATAACTTCACTAAATAATCCCTTTTTAGCATCTTCTAACATTTTTTGTAGCCCGTGTCTTCCGCTTATAGATGTTCCACTTATACCTTTATCAGCATACTCTTCAACAATTGTTTTTCCAGAAATTTCACAGTGGTTTCGTAATGTATTTAATTGTGCATCAATAGAATAACCGTTGTTAGCTTGTTCTTCTGTTGAAACACGTACATATAATGCTACTTTTGTTTTCATATGTATTATTCCTCCTCAAAAGAATTAATGAATTTTTCTGCCATTGTTTTTTTGTATTCTTTATTTGCTTTTGAAATTATTAATTGTATTTCTTCATAATCCAATTTTGAAAAATCATTTCCGAAAAATTCAAAAAGTAACTCAGCTTTTTCTTCGTTTTTCAATAGCTCAATAAGGTTGTTAAGAATAATGTCTGCTCTTGAGTTGTCAAAGTGTCCAAGTGTCTTTAATTGTTTATCAATCAATTGTAAAAATAAGTGCCTTTTTCTTTCAATTTGTTCTAATTTCTTACTGTAATAACCAGAGTTGATTTTCCATGACAGTTCTTCATCCAGTTTTACTGCCAATTCTAATTCAGCCTGTTTTTCCTCTTTTGACTGTATACCATAATAATTGAGCATTTTTTCAGCATCTTCCTTGATAAGACCAAGCTCCAGTAATATTTGTAGACAAGTTGTATAAGAGGGATTTTTTATTAATTCTCTTTCTAACTGTGAGACGTATGTAACAGCTTTTCCTACTTTTTGTGATAATACTTTAGATGGCATACCTACACGTTTTCTTAAGGCTTTTAGTTCTTCTCCAAAACTTGATTTATTCAATTTTTACACTCCTTTTGTTTTATTCATCGTTATTGTAGCATGCGAGTAGTATTTAGTCAATTTTAAGTAGCATGTCAAGTTGACAACATGCTACTTACATGCTACAATACATTTCTAAGCTACTTAAAAGGGAGGGATGTAATATGAATAAGAAAAAAGAAAAGCAGTTTGAATTGTTTTTAGATAAGCTTTCAACAATAGTTTTAGATTTTATTCCTAAAAATGATTCAGTAAGAAGTGAACCAAAAGAAGAGTCAGTGAAAGAAATTGAAGTAGCATAAGTAGCATGTGTTTCTTATAACATACAGAATTTATTATTGAATTATAGAAAGGAGACTTTTAATATGTTTGATACAGTAAAAATGAAGTTGGAAAACATACATATTGAAAAAGATTTATTTGAAACTATAGGAAATATAAAAACAACAACGTATTACGATAGGGAAACAGGTGTACTGAATGACCGATATATGTTTGAACAGGAAGATATTCCATACATAGTTTATTACTCCAATACAAAAAATTTAATTATTCAGCTATCCATTCCAAAATTTTTATATGGAGAAAATGTAAGTGTAATTAATAAAAATGATATAAATACGTTTTGGGAAAAGTTTGAACAGAGGATAAAGGAATTACTGGGAATTGTTGTGAAAAGGTCAGAATGGATTGTGTTAAGAATTGATGTTTGTTGGAACTTTAATGTTGGAAATAAAGTAAACGATTACATAAAATACTTGGGGAAAAAGAAGCTACCTTATAAAAGTACATACTGCATTAATCAAAGTGAAACGGTAATTTATAAAAATAAAAGTAGTAGAATTATGTTTTATGATAAACAGAAAGAATGTAAGGTGACAAAACAAACAGAAGATATTATTAGAAGAGCAGAAGGTTTATTAAGAATGGAGATTAATCCGTCCATCAAGACTATACAAGAATTATGCCAAGATAGAAAAGCAATAAATGTTTTAACAGTTAAATTTTTCAAGAGAATCACTGAAAGTACAATGAATGCAATTTCATTCAATGAATCAGAATTAGAAAATATGAGCATCTCTTATGGATGGCTATCGCTTCAAAAATTAAATAGGGTTGAAGCCATAATTGGCTTTAATGCCATTAATAACTTCATAGGAGAAGCAAAAGCTAAAGAAATATATGGCTCAACTTTTTATGTTAGAAAAAAATGGGTTGAAGAAACGGGTATTCCCCAATTGAATCAACTGCCTAATGTAACAATTGATTATAAAAGTTTAGAACATAATACTGAATAAAAGCCCAATTTTATGAAAATAATTAGTTAAAACATAAGAAAATAGTGAAATAGCTACGTGTGGAAAGTAGGATTATCCCCTCAATTAACATAACTTCACGTATAAACATCAATTATTATTCAAGCCAAAAAGTCCTCAGTTATTAAGAGGACTTTTCATATGCCGTTAAATCGGGAAATCTATCCAGATAAAAGAAGTTTTTATATACAGTCCTTCTACTTATGTTAAAAATATAGACCGTGTGATTCCGCTGAAAATCCTGTCAATTGAGAGGTTTTTCAGTGTGAATTGCCGTGCGATTTGTAAATTGATATCTCGTTTTAAGAATGAAAAAATTATAATTTTTTCCACTCTATTAGTTTTTCAATGATTTCAAATATTTTCCTCTGTTCATTCACGTTAATTTCTTGAAGCAGTCTAATAATATTTTGATAAGGTAACAAGTCATTACTTTTAAAATTAATATTATTTTTATTATTAGAAGGTTCAATAAAAGAGAAAAATTCTTCTAATGTAATATCTAATGCTGTGGTAATCGTGTTTAGACTTGAAACTGTTAAATTTTTTTCTCCACGCTCTACTTGTCCGATATATGTTGGATGAAGGTTTGCTTTGAATGCCAATTCTTCTTGACTTAAATTTTTGCTTTTTCTTAGTATCCGAATTTGCAAACCAATAATATTAGTTAGATTATCCATTTATATTTACACCCCACACTTAACATAAGATGTAAATGTCAGTATATCGACATACTATTGATATTATTAATTTTATAAAATATACTATAAATATTATTTGTGTTTGTTTTTTACATATTTAAAGGAGGGGATTAAATGGGGCGAATTGAAACAAATGGTACAATTCGAAACAAAAAAATCGGAAAAAATATGGTTTTCATTGTATTGGTTCTTATTTTTGTTATAACCGCTGTATTTGTTGGAATGAAATTGGGTTTTAATAATGCCAAAGTAGCTTTAAATGATAAAAAATTCACAGTAAAACAACTAGAAAAAGAAATAACAAGAAAACAAGAGCAAAATAAAGGAATAAAAGAAGAATTAAGTAAAATAGAAAACGAATACCAAGAAGTAAAAGCACTTATAGTTAAAAAAGAAGGTATTTCAAAAGATATTGAAGGTTTACAGAGAACTGCGGAACAAAAAAAGCAAGAAAATTTATCATTAGATAATCAAATTAATGAGAAAAAAAGGGAATTAGAATTGTTAACTAAAAGTGTGATAGAGAAAAAACAAGAGCCAAGGATTATGGTTGCAGGAACTTTTACTGTAGGAAAAGATATTCCTGCAGGTCGTTATAAAGTTGAACCTAATAAGGGTTCGGGTAATTATTTTGTTAATAAAGGGAATAAAACAAATATTATTTTAGGGAATAGTCATGATAACTTTCTACCAGAGTATGTAATAACGTTAAATGAAGGCGACCAAATTGAAACCAATGTATCTGTGAAATATACGGCTGTGGAGTGAATGGTTAATTAATTATTAGGCAAGTAAAACGAAATAAAAAATAAAAGAGGGGATATATATGGTGAAAAAATGGGGAGCTATATTATTGATAGTAGTATTAATGAATGGCTGTTCTGCTAAAACCGATGAAAATGTTAAAGAAGAAGAATCCAAAAATGAACAAACAGAAGAAATTGAAACTAAGCAAGTTACTCCAGAACAAAAAAATAAAACCGCAAATATACCTAGTAATAAAACAGAAAATAGTGCGGATGAACGTTTAGTTAATGGACTGAATATGTGTGTACCACTATTTAAGGAAGTAAAAGAAAAAGTTGCTCAATCTAACAATTTGGATAAAAAAACAATAGACCCGCAAAAAGTAGAGGAAGCAATTGCAAAGAGTGAAGAGATTTACAAATGTATTGAGAATAATATGAATGATTTATCGGGTACTATACAATATTCAAAAACTCGAGATACGTTTTTCTCCAGTATACAAGAGTTAATCAAATTTAAAAATAAAACGAAGCTTTTTCTGCAAAACAACAATTTTAATGATTATATAGAAGCAATGGCTCACTTCACTAAAGCCTTAGAAAAAATAGATGAAACTGTTACTGTATATCAAGAAGAACAGAAACAATAAGAATAATAACTGATTTTGATAAGTAGTTGAATATTTATGTTTTTTTATGAAGAACAGGAGAAGATGCCCTGTTCTTTTTATATTTTGTAAATTAACCTTGATTATGTCAGAGAAAAGATATCCCTTGTATCATTTGAGTAGACCCAATTGAAACAAAATCTCTTCTTTGATATACTTGGGATAACAATATCTCATATACATGTCTCAAAACAAGAAAGGAAAATGACTTATGAAATATGGGTATGCAAGAGTGTCTTCTTTACAGCAGGATTTAACTGCACAAATTAGACAGTTAGAAGAAGCGGGTTGTGAGGAAATCTTTAGGGAAAAGGTATCGGGTCGTAACAAAGACAAAAGAGATGAGTTTCAAAGGCTGTTGGAAACAGTAGAGAAGGATGACATTATTGTTGTTACTAAGTTAGACAGATTTGCAAGAAGTACAAAAGATGCACTTGCCACAATTGAAATGTTGAATGAGAAGGATGTGTCTCTCATTGTCTTAAATATGGGTGGTGACAAGATAGACACATCTACTGCTATTGGTAAGCTAATGGTGACAGTCCTTGCAGGAATAGCTGAGTTTGAAGCAGATATGATTCGAGAGAGACAACTTGAAGGGATTGCACTTGCAAAGGAAAGAAACGTGTACAAAGGTAAACCAAAGAAGTACACAGACAAACACAAAGGTTTGCAACATGCTTTAGAACTCTTCTATAACAGAGATAAGAATGGTATGACTGTGAAGGAAATTGAAGAGATAACAAAGATAAGTAGAGCGACAATTTATAGAGCAGTAAGAGAAGTGCAAGCACAATGAATAATACAAGGAATAGAAATATGACAATTAAAGAACGGTCTTTGGATTATCATAGTTGAAGATGGCTTGTTTAACAACGAGATGTATTTATACTTCAAACAGAATGTGTCTTGTTACAATGTTGGGATAGAAAAGAATGATAGGTTATTGATTAAAAAGGATGACAACATTCCTTCTTATGAACGGACAGCAGTAAAGAAACAGTACAAAAAACTACAAGAGGAAGGAATATTGTAAGACAGGGTGCATCCCTGTCTTTATCTTATAAATAAGCAGGTGGCTTAATAGCGGTTTTTCAAGATAAAAAATGTAACTAACAAGCAAGTTTTGATGAATTATAGAGAGAAAAACTAAAAGTATTAGTGGGGGTGCTTATGACCGATTCTAAGTTACTCTATTCATGAGAAGGTGGGAGCAGAGCTGTTCCCGCACTC
This sequence comes from Bacillus cytotoxicus NVH 391-98, assembly GCF_000017425.1. GTDB lineage: Bacteria > Bacillota > Bacilli > Bacillales > Bacillaceae_G > Bacillus_A > Bacillus_A cytotoxicus. The sequence continues at coordinate 4,051,325 of NC_009674.1, read as the reverse complement.
TGGTGCAAATATAAAATTTTAAGAGTGGTAGTTCAGAAACTGTGATATAATGGATTTTTTTGATAATTTAAATGTATAGCCAAATATGCTATGATAAAATATAGAATCTTTGTTCGTATAGAGTTTTAAAGGGAGAGGTTTAAAGTGGCAAAAAATAAATTAGCTCAACCTTTTTTGAAGTGGGCGGGAGGAAAGCGTCAATTGCTTCCAGAAATTCGTAAGTATGTTCCAAAGAGAATTAATACTTATTATGAGCCCTTCATTGGAGCAGGGGCAGTTCTATTTGATATTCAACCCAAAAGAGCGGTTATAAATGACATTAATAGTGAACTTGCGAGTGTTTATAATGTAATCAAAAATAATGTTGATGAGTTGATTGAAGATTTGAAGAAACATGAAAATGACAAAGATTATTTTTATGAAATTCGTGATTTAGACAGGCAAGAAGAGTATAAAAATTTATCGCCTGTTCAAAGAGCTTCAAGGATAATTTATTTAAACAAAACTTGCTTTAATGGATTGTTTCGAGTGAACAGTCAAGGACAATTCAATGTTCCTTTTGGGAAATACAAAAACCCTCAAATTGTTAATGAAATTGTTTTAAGAGCTGTTCACAACTATTTGAGTTCTAATAATGTGACCATTCTTAATGGAGACTTTGAAACAGCAGTTGAGAAAGCAAAAAAGGGTGATTTTGTGTATTTTGACCCTCCATATGACCCAGTTTCAGATACTTCTTCATTTACTGGTTACAGTTTGGACGGGTTCAACAAAGATGACCAAAGAAGATTAAAATATCTTTTTGTTGAATTGGACAAACGAGGAGTAAATGTTTTATTGAGTAACTCAGCAACTGATTTTATTCAGGAACTATATGAAGGTTTTAATATTCAGATTGTCTCGGCAAGTCGAAACATCAATGCAAATGCTTCTGGCAGAGGGAAAATTGATGAAGTGCTGGTGATGAATTATGAACCAAACAGATAAAGCGTGGGATATATTATTTGACCGTCATAACATATTACAAAATGTCCAACGAAATGGCTTTTTTGAAATTCAAGCCAAAGAAATAAAGAAGGAACGTGAGCCAAGGTTGATGGCTAAGTTTGACCATTATAGTAATCTGCCAAAGCTTTTTAAGGATAACGGTCTGTCTATATTACCTATCTCTCGTTCAAGTTATATTATTGGTGAGTTTGATGTTTATGAAAAAGTCACTTATAACCAAAAATTAAAACCAATTCAAGTGGATTTTCCAAGTGACCTTACAACCATAGACCCAACTAACCTTTACTCTGAAAGTTCAGCTCTTCATTGTGCTCATGTTACTGGTATGATGGAGAATGTTTTGGGAGAACAGTCTTTTCAGACTATATCTGGGAGAATGTCCTCAAAAGAATTTGACTTTAATATTAGGACTAGAAAGGGTAATGACCACCTTGTTAGTATTAAAAACTCTCAAGTTGAAATTGACGGAGGATATGAGAGCCAAAGTCAATTTATGATAGTTGAAGCTAAAAATGCGACTGTTGATGATTTTCTTGTTAGACAGCTTTATTATCCTTATCGTTTGTGGCAAGCGAAAACTTATAAAGAAGTTAAGCCAGTTTTTTTCACTTATTCAAATGATATTTTCAGCTTTTTTATTTATGAATTTACTGACCCTCATAGATACAATTCAGCTAAGCTTATAGGGCAAAAGGATTTTATTATTGCTCATGAGGAGTTAGAGCTTGAAGATATAGTTGAGGTTTTTCATACGGTTCATATTCAACCAGAGCCAGAAATTCCATTTCCTCAAGCTGACTCATTCCCAAGAATTGTTGATTTACTAGGATTGCTCGTTGAGAATGATTTGAGTAAAGATGATATTACTAGGAATTATGACTTTGATGAGAGACAAACTGGTTATTACACTGCGGCTGGCATGTATCTTGGTTTAATTGAAAAGTACAAAGATGAAAACAGACAAGTTATGTTTACACTTACCAGAGCTGGAAGGGGCATAATGAGACTTAAAACAAAAGACAAATTTTTAAGATTGGCAAAGTCAATTCTGGTTCATGAACCTTTCAAGCAAGTTCTAGCTGAGTATTTCCAAACAAGTACACCTCCAGAAAAAGAAAGAGTTGTTGAAATAATGAAGAGGTGTAACTTGTATAATGTTAATTCAGAAAGTACGTATTTCAGAAGAGCTTCAACCGTTATGGGTTGGATAAATTGGATTTTAGAATTACCAGAAACATATTAATGAGCAGGTTTAATGTTAGCTCTTTTTGTATTCCAACTACATAAACTATTGCAGTATGGGGAATGAATATAGTTTTTATTTCAAAGTAAGTAATATTAGTACTAACAAATTTGGTTATTACCCCAATGGATAATTTGTAAAACATTCCTAGTGTTCAATCTTTCCGTGGTTAAGAAAAAAGAACGTCACTTTCAAAGAAGGACGTTCTTTTTTCTTAATTAAAAAGTTTGACCGTGTTCGTAGTTTGCAATAATTCCACCAGTATTGCCGTCTGAATTATTAGATGTAAGTGTATTGCCTAAATTATATACTAAGTTAGTTCTTTGAGGGGCAGGGTAATCTCCATGAGCAGACTGTAAAATTTCTATAGAACTATTTAATCCAAAAGAAACAATACCAATAATAGCTAAACTTAACACAATTGAACAAAGTTTTTTCATCACTTTAACGCTCCTTTTTCTGATAATTCTTGTTTAGCTTTATAAGCTGAATAGAAGTATTTTGCTGATTTTTCAAGGTTTAGCATCTCATGAAATTTGACCGCCAATATTTCTTCATATTCTTGTACGTAGCCTAATAACCGCTCCTTCTTAAAGTATGCAGTGCCTAAGATAATTATAGTTTCTAATTCCTCTAAAGGGATATTGTCGTTCATTCCTTTTAAAATTAAAAAATGATGCTTGTATTCTTCATTTTTTAATTTTTTACAAACATCCAAACCTTTTCTAATAAATCCATCTGCTACCTCTTTTTCTCCAAGTTTAAAATGTTCTCTTGCTTGTAAGAAAATAGCTTTGAAGTGGTTAGGGATTTTTTGATTAACTTCTGATAAATGGCGAATAGCCAAACTTGAAAGGTTTTGGCTTGCATATAGCCAACCTAAATTATTTCTAACTCTTAAAATTAAGGTTTCTTCATTTTGCTTCTGTAAAATATCTATTGCAGAAGTGAAATATTCTTCTGCTAATTCAAATTGTTGTAGCTGTACACAAGCCCCTCCTAAGATATTTTTACATAGAGCTACATTAATTTCGCAACCAGTATGTTTAGAAAATATCTCTTCTGCTTTAGATGCACACTTAATACCCATAAGTGAATGAAAAGTAATGTTATAAAAAGATGCAATTCTATAATAAAATTCAGCTTGTTCTAGTTCATTAAAAACGAATTTTAAAAGATTTTCTGCTTTCTCATAATGTTCTTTAGCTTCATTATGATTTGCAAGTAGAGTTGCATGAATAGCTTTGAAGAAATGATAGTAGTAAGATAGAAAGTCATCAGTTGGTGTATCAAAAGATTCGATTTTATCAAAACTTTCTTTTGTGATATTTAAACCATCAGTTAGTACCTTGTATCTAAAATCTAACAATGAATAATATAGTAATAGATTTTGGTTTTCTTCGATGTTGTTAATTTGCTCATCAATTTCTTTTTTTAATTGCTGTGCTTTAGTTACATGTTGTGCCAGCATAGCTACATACCAGTCATTTAATAATTTCGTAACTTGTTCATTCCCCTTCACTGGAACGTTCATAGAATCCCTTCCTTTTTGAATATTCTTATAATTCATGATAGCAAGAATAAAATACAATAGAAATGAATTTCTAATATTTCTCAACATTTATTTAATAATTTTGTTTTAATTATAGAAGAAAACCTCATTAATTATTTGTATTTAGAAAATTCGAATATTTGGAACGGTAAAATAATCCGACATGGTATAATTTTCTTATGAAATAATAGGAAAAGGAGGTACTGTATGGTTCAAATAAAAGTAACACCAGAACGTTTGGAACAATCGGCAAAGATAGTTCGTGAAGCTAAAAATAGATTAGAACAAATACATAAAGATTTATATCAACAAACGGAATATATTGCTTCAATGTGGAGTGGTGCAACAAGTCAAAGGTTTTATCAGATGTTTAATGAAACAAAACCTCAAATGTTTAATGTATTTCGGGAATTTGATAAAATTGCAGAAGAACTAATGAATGCAGCGGAAAAGTTCCGTAATGCTGATGAACTTTATGGCGGTAACTTAGTTGATGAAAGTTTATCTAATGAAGATATTGAAGAAGGGGCAATGTGTGGTAAACTTATTCCAAAATCTGATTTAGAGAAAGCTTGGGATGGTCTTTATACTGGTGCAGGACAAGCTGTTGGTGATGCTTGGGAAGGATTTAAAGCGTTAGGTGACGGTGAAACATGGTCAAATATGTGGGATGCTGTTGTTAATTATGATGAAACTTTTCCTGCAATGTGGAATGTTTTCTCGGACTCCTTTATGAACGATGTTTGGTATGGTGATGTTGAAAGTGGATTCCGTTGGGGCTCTTATCTATTGACATCAATCGGTACAGGATTACTTGGAGGAAAAGGGCTTGATAAGGTTTCTAAGCTTGCTAGAGGAGTAAATGTTTATAAAGTAACAGAAGCCTTCCCACCACGTTTACAACCTGCTTTTGCGGATGGGCTTACTAGTGGGACTATGACTAGTATGTTACCGCCAACAGGAAACTGGGGTAATTACCTAAGTGGTTATCTTATGTTTGCTAGACCATCATGGAGACAATCGGAGCTTGATGCAGGAGATACCTTTTCTAAACCAAAATATACAGACCAAATATCATTTAAAGATAGAGAAAAAGTTTCTTACGGTACTAAAGGGAGTACAAGACCAGACTTTTTCAGTTACGAAGAAGGTCGAAGTATAGAGATAAAAAATTATAATGTTACAACATCAAGTGGAAGAAATTCATTAATTAATATTGTTGTAAAACAATTTGAAGATAGGATAAAACATTTACCCGAAGGAGTTAAACAAACTGTTTTAATTGATGTGCGAGGACAAACGGTAACAAAAGAAACGTTAAAACAAATTAAAGAAGAAATAACGCAAAGAACATTTGGACAAATAGAGATTATCATCAAAAAAGACAGTAATTAAAAGGGAGTGAAGAAATATGGCAACAGGACTTATGGTTGATTTTTATTGGTATCAACTTGGTACATCAGATTTTGTACATTCGTTCTTTTCAACAATAAGCTACCATTTAGAAAAAGAAGGATGGGGAACAAAATATCCTCACTTAATGAAAGAACTATATAGTGGAAAACTTCCGCTAGAAAATATTCCAAAGGCGATTAAAGAAGCAAAAGAAGTGCATGAAAAATTGAAGCTGTTTTCACCATCAGAAGTAGTATGGGATATCGAGGATTTATCTAAACAGCCACCTTGGGGTGATGATATTTCATCAGACATAAAAGACCTTTCAAACTATTTTGTTACAAGTGATGGGAAAGATATGTTTGAGGTATTATTTTATGCTTTAAATGAAGCTCTTGAAGAAAAAGTAGATTTAAAAATAGAGACTTTGTAAACGATGTAATAATTGTATAGTATATAGTTTGCAATTTAATCACAGACTTTTAATTAGGAAGAAATATAAACATAAATTGCAAAAGTTTACATTGAAATAAAAGGTTAGACTAATTCTCCATAAGTTATGGAGAATTAGTCTAAATACATATAAATACTTTATGTAAATTAACTATGTTCTTTAGTGATGTTCGGTGAACCGTATCACAAGTGATGGTAAAGCGGAAGATTGATATAGAGTTTTTATTCAATTAATTGGTGGGAAATAGCATCCTAATGGTTCAAATTAGTATGATTATTGTTGTATTATAATGCTAGTAGGCTTCATCCAATAAATATAATATAAAGATGATTATTTTTAGTTGTTTAGAAGGCAAAATATAAGAAGCCAAGTTTATTATACTGATAAATACTAAAAGGGGGAGTTTATTTTGTTCAAAAATCTAATATATTTTGATTCAAATAAAGTTGCAGAATATAGGGCAGTACTAGAGGGGAAAAAATATGTAAAGATAAACAAGGTCAAAGTAAATTCAGGGAAGTCCGTAAACGCTAAAGTTTCAGTACTTTCAGGGGGGATAAGTGGAAGTAACGAAATGGAAGGGGAAATAGTAGAGAGCCTAATACTTGACTGTAATGAATTTGAAGATTTACTTGAAAGTAATAGTAAGGATAATTATTTTGATTTTTCACAGGATGAATGGGATGCTGAAACAATACCTAGAACATCTATTATTCGTTTTGAGGGAGATTTTCGGATTCCTACAGAGTTTGATATGATGGATTTAATTAACAAAGGAAAGCCTATGTTAACTTCAAGCATGAACATACAAAACGCTCAAGAAGAAGAATTATTCAATAAAATTTTTGCAAAGGAAAGCACAAAAATTCCAGCCTTTCTTGAATGCAACAAGTTTGAAGAGCGAGTAGGTTTTGCGAAATTAAATGCAAATAATCTCTGTTATGAATTAGAGCATTTAGAGGATTTTGAAGATGAAGAAGTAACTGTAATTGCAAAAGTTCTATCTCGAAAAAATGTAACGGATAAACCTATAGTTGTATTTGACATTATGAAGGATTTATTTTCTTTAGGTCGAGGAATTAGAAGAACAATGGGTAAAGAGGAAATTGAGGATATACAAAGTATCACAAGTGATAAAAATATTATAATCCTAGAAGTTTTAGCAATTTATCAATAGTAATGAAAGTCGTATCGTTATTGATAGTAAAATACAAATTTTTATAGAAGAATTTTGAGTAAAAGTCTCTTCGGTAAGTTATGAATATATAACTTATCGAAGGGATTTTTTATTACCAAAACATACATATTTAGTAATATACTACATTGGAAATATGATACAATAATTTAAAGGTGGGAAATAGTAAAGGGATTGCATGGATAAAAATTTAAATTTAATTTTTTGTAAAGGAGAAATTATGGATCCATATATCATAAATGATGCAGATGTTCAGAGCATATTACAACAAAAGGGATTAATAGCAACATCCATTACTAAGTTACCCAAAAGTGGGCAGAGGCAGGTATTCCAGGTAACCCTTAGTACCGGAAATGTAAGTATGCTTAAATTTGTTGATGTTTCACCCTATAACACATTTAACAGATTAGCATTTAGGGAAATATCAGCTAATGATTTTGAATCCGAACGTGATTATGAAATAGAGGCTAGATCAAAGAGAATTATTAGAGAGCTTAATGCATCAAAAAAATGTCCGATTCTACCTCAATTAGAGATTTTTGAAGAACATCAAATATTAATAAAAGAAAATTATCGTTTTATTTATTATTTTGAAACAAGATTTGAGGGAGATACACTAAATAGTAGTGAACTGTATCGGAGCCCTCAAAATATTGATGCGATTGTGGCATTTTTATTCCAAATGGTTAATCAAGTTAAGGTAATGCACGATAGTGGGTATGTGCATAGGGATTTAACGCCGCGAAATATTATATACCATCAAGGTAATTTTAAAATAATAGATGCTGGTTTGGTAAAATCAAATGAAGAGGAAAAACTTACTGGTACAAGAATGGCCATAGGAACGCCTTATTATATGGCTCCTGAGCAAGAAAAAAGAACTTCCGATTATACTTGGGACTTTAGAACAGATTTATTTCCATTGGGATTAATTGCAATAGAAATATTTCTCCCAGAAACCCGAACGATGGGTATGAAAAACATACGGGATATGCATTATGTATTCCAGTTATGGAAAGGGAAAGATTCTAGTTCTAAGTCTGTACTACTATTTAGTAAAGTAATATCTAGATTGGCAACACAACAAAGGCATAGAAGATGGTCAAATTTAGATGAACTATTAAATGAATTAGAAAATCTAATGGGTCAGGAGGAAAAATAATGATTTTTGCACAACATGGTCCTTCTTGGAAGCCAAAGTTAGATAGATTTTATGCTAACAGATTAATAGATGGTGTAATTTGGGATCCAAGGGAAGAAACTATAAGCCGAATTAAGGATGTAAGAGAAGATAATACAGATTATTCTTTAGGAAAAAATATAGTAGATTTAAAAGTGTATTATAAGCAATTTTCTGGATCAATTCCAAAAAAATTGAATGATCTTTCTTATTTTCCTGAACAAGATATAGATAGAGCTTTTTTAAGAAACACCAGCAATATTGAGAACTTAGTGGAGAGTTCTATTGATTTTCAATTAGATTTTAATGTAGATGCATTAATGGCCCCATCCCTATATTTGTATAGTTTTAATGATAGAATAGTTGATAAGCTTTTTGATATATGGGAAATTTTTAATGAGAGCGTATCTAATCGGGGAATAGAAGTTGAGAAATATGTTTCAGTTATTTTTAGTGAAAGCGCGCTGGAAAATAAATCATATATTGCAGACTTTTTAGATGATTTTAGTGATATATCTCATAATTTTGATGGTATATATATTACTATTGATCGAGAGAATAATAATAAACATAGGCATGATTTTAATCCTACTCGACTCCAAAATATGCTTCAATTTATTTATGATTTAAAAAACCTTGGGTTAAAGGTTATCATTGGTTATGTGGGGATAGAAAGCATCTTATATTTTGCAGTTGGAGCTGAGGCAATTGGTACAGGTTGGTTTTATTCATTAAGAAACTTTAATAAGGAACAAAAAGGTTTAGAACCAGTTGAAGGTATGGGAAGACAAAAGAAAAGATATACTTCCATGAAGATGCTATATGAATTAGCAATAGAGGACGAAATATTTAGTATTCCTGAGGAATATCAGGATGAAATGTACGGGAAGATTTTATGTGATTGTGAGTTAGATGATAAAATAAACTCAGGAAATATTGAAAGTATAAACTTAAATGAAATTTATCAACAATATTTTGAAGCCTTGAAGAAAGTTGTTGAAGATATCGTTGAAAAAGAAAGCATTGATGAAAAATTAAGGCTAGTGAATGAAATAGTTGATACAGCAGAATCTAATATAAACCGTTACAATGAACTGAATCCATTACAAAGGATTAATGGTAGGCATATAGGGAATTATAAGAATGCCTTAAATGGATTTCAAGAAGATAATTTTATTATTCTATAAGTAGCATGATAAAAAGAAGCTATTCAATTTAGTGATAGCTTCTTTTTATTGGGTTGAAATGGAGAAGGTCGAAGTTTCTAACTGATACTTAGCGATACTAGAAATTAATGAAGGATTAATCGTAAACTTCAAAGTTTCTTTTTTAGGGTTGAATAGGTATTCAATTTTGTTATCAGAAACACCAATCAGTCCAACATTATAGGTTTGAAAATAATCTAATTTATTTTGTTTTAATTTGTATGCTAATTCAATTGGTAAAACTACATATGAATAAGATGAGAATTTTTTATTAATGGAAGCTTGGAGTATAGCTTTTTTCCATTTTTGTAATTTTGCTTCATAAGATATGAATTGTAATATAGGGAATTCGAATTCTTCAGAGATAATATATCGATTTGAATTAATTTCTGTAACTATGTTTGTTTTAATTAACTTAGATAATATAGTGCTTAATGTTTTCTCTCCATAATCTGTACTTTTTTGTAGATAGGTAAAGGTACGAATTGCTTTTTTGTGTAAAAAGGCTAATACCTTAGCACATTGGTAAGATGAAAGTAAATTTGCTTGATCATAACTTAGTAAGTTGGAATCATTAATAATTACCTGAACTATATCTACATTTCCAAATCGCGCATTAAACTCCGTTAGGATTTTCTCATTTTCGTTTAAATCAGCTTCTTTTAGTTGTATAAATTTATTTTGTAAGCATAATTCGCTTGTGAACATTTAAAACACCTCTCATTAATCTTATATCATATTTTGCAATTATGTGTAACTATATTTGATTTAATGGAAGGGAATTTATTGAAAATTTACCTATAAATAATATATATGATCTTGATATTAAATTACTTGATAAATCCTCTTATTTTAATTAAATGATATATAAGGGTATTCTATATAATTTATGAAATAATATACAAATAAAATAAAACGCTTCTATAAAAAGCGCTTTATTTCTGATCAAAATCAATAATATCTCTAATATCCTCAATCTCAAAAGTTTCTGCAATCTTCTCTATATGTCTAAAGTTAATATTTTGCCTTTTTTGATTAGCTAATTCACTTAAAGCTGCGTGACGGATATCTGTTAATCGTGATAATTCTCTTAAGGAGATTCCCTTTTCTTTAGTTAATTCATGTATTTTTACTATAACTTTTTTTGTCATCTTTATCCCTGCCCAACTTATATCAGTTGACTTTATGGAAAAAGATACCATATAATTTTTCTAAAAGTGGTACGCTTTTACGTACCGTTCTATTCCTTTTATTTAATAAGTATATGTAGGTCTCTCGTTAATATCAAAAGAGAAATATTATACTTTTATAACTAAAGAGACGAAGTCTCCCTCTACGTAGTAGAGAAGAAGGTAAGGAAGTATAAGAGTTAAAGAAAGAAAATTCAATTTATTTAAAGTGGTTTAATTTAAGGAAGGGAAGATGAGAAATTTGAAAGAGGACGTAGTAGTACATAAAGAAGTAAAGAGACCTATTTGGAAAAAGAAAAGATTTTGGATTTTAGGTATTATTTTAATTCTATTTATTACTTCTAAATTAGGTAGTTCAATTGATACGCCAAGCGGAATAGAAGAAGATTTTTATAAAAGTTCCCTTTATAGCTTTCACGAATTAAATATAGCAATTGAGGAGAATGCATTTCCTGATAAAAAGGTGACTAAGTGGGTAGCTGATCATATGCGTGCAATGGAAAATTATCCGAATGATTATAGCGAAAAGGAAAGGATGATATTAATTCATTTTAGGGGGCTAATTACAAGTGTAGGATTGTTAGAACAATCAGGGGATAGAAATATGTTAGAAGAGAAAATTAATGAAGCTCGTTCAAATTTAGCCAATATTTTAGAGGTTGAAGAGGATTATTAACTTTAAAATGTATAATTATATAACTCAAAGAAGGAACCGTCCATTAAAATGGCGGTTTTTTCACATTTTAGACACATTTTTAAAAAAAGTTTAGAAAAAACATGTGAAACCGGGAGAATGTTTTGCATCTGTTCTGTTTCTTTAGACGAGAAATAAAAAGGAGGAGCAGGATATGTCTGGTTATAATTACAAATTTGTAGAGTTGGGGAGGTTTTTAAAGGTAGTTGAATATGAAAGAGAAGTAAAAACAGGGATAAATAAACATTATAATAGGCCATTAAAGAAACGAAATAAATTAAACTTCGTAAGTGAAGGAAACAAAAAAGAAACAAAAGTAAGAGGATTGAAAAATAAGGAAATTGATGATTTTCACCACCTTTTATACCTTAATTTTAAGAATTATAGAGATCAATTAATTACTTTAACTTATAGGGAAAATATAGCTGTAGAGAAAGCATGTAAAGATTTTGAGAGATGGATAAAACGTATGCGCTCCAAATTTGGAGATTTTAAATATTTAGCTGTCCGTTCTTTTCAAAAGCGTGGAACAATTCATTATCATGTATTGGTTAATATTCCAAGGATTCCACTTGAAATGTTACGCAATAAGGAATTTGAAAATATATGGGGGCATGGAGGAGTAAATATAAAGAAGATATACGATGTAAATGTTGTTTATTCTCAATCTAAACTATCTCAATATTTAGTAGATAATATGCAGAAGTTTAAGAAAGATGAAAGAGGATATGGAAAACAAGCTTACACATTTAGTAAAAATTTAAAAAAACCTAAGGTTAGAACTGGTAACTATGATGAATTTATGAAATGCCTTGAACTGATAAATTTGGAAGCTATAGATGAGAAAGGGTATAAAAATGAGTATCGGGGCGATGTAAAGGTAACTATTTATAAGAAAAAAGGTTCTTAAGAAAATAGTTTTAAAACAGATTAATTTTAAATAATTGTTTGATTCCCACTAGCTACAAGATATTTAAAGGTATTTTCTGAACAGAGTAATCCTTTAAAAATAAGAGATAAAAATTAATTTTAAATAAAGGGTTGGAATTGGAGTGCAAAATTAATATGATTTAAAATGTTAATATTTTACATTTTTTATTCGGAACGTTACGTTAATTTTAAATATCGTTACGCTAGGGGGATTTTTTGTGAACGTGATTGGCTATGTTAGGGTATCAACCCAAGGACAAGCTAAGGAAGGTTATAGTGCCTTATATCAACAAGATGAGATTAGAAAACTTTGTAAGGATAACAATTGGAGGTTGATTGATATATACAGTGACCTTGGTATTAGTGGAGCGAAAGTAGATGAAGAAGCACTTGAAGTAGAACGAGAGGGATTTCAAAATATGCTATCAAGACTTCGGATGAAAGATATAGATTATGTAGTTGTTTTAAATACAAACCGTTTATGGCGCTCGGATATTGTAAAAGTGTTGATACATCGAGAATTTAATAAGTATCAAGTTGATGTGAAAAGTATTGAACAGCCGAACTACAGTATTTATAAGAAAGATCCAAATGACTTTTTAATTAATGGATTGATGGAGTTATTGGATCAATATCAACGTTTAGAAATCGCTCTTAAGTTAGGACGTGGACGTAATAAAAAAGCCCAGGAAGGTGGATATGCAGGCGGAAGAGTGGCTTATGGTTATAAAGCTAGAAAAGGTCAAAAGCATATTGAGGTCAATGTTAAAGAAGCAGAAGCTGTAAAGCGTGTATTTACCTTAAGGGCACTCTATCCTAAGTGGTCACTATCGAATTTAGCTGAGCAATTGAATATCGAAGGGTTTACTACTGCAAAAGGGAAAAAATTTACGAAAGTACAAGTTAAAAGGATTCTGGATAGAAAATCTTTTTATCAAGGAATGTATAGCTATGGAAATATACATGTAGAGGGTAAGCATAAGCCTATTATTTAGAAATTAAAAGGGTGAGGAAATTGGAAAAGGAAGAAATGAACTTTAGTCGTAGTCAGCAGGAGTTAGAAAATATGATTATTCCAAGTATGGAAGAGACAAAATGGAATCAATTAATAGAAATATTAGGGTGGATTGTAATTGAAAATATAGAACTAAAAGACATTACTAATTAATCGGGGGAAGGAACATGAATCATAGTAAGCGTAAAGTAGCTATTTATATTAGGGTATCGACCGAAGAGCAAGCGAATGAGGGATTCTCTCTAGGAGCACAAGAAGATTATTTAAAACAATATGCTAACACTAAAGGTTATGAGGTATACGATATATATGTTGATGATGGCTATTCGGGAAAGGATTATAATCGACCTGAAATACAGCGTTTATTTAAAGACCTTTATCAAGAGAAATTTACGGGGATATTAGTTAAATCTGTTGACCGAATATCAAGAAGAGTAAGTGATGTTACTAAGTTAATAGATGATGTCCTTGCTCCAAGAAAATGTTGTGTGTTAGTAAGTGATAATAACTTAGATAGTTCTACGACTGGAGGGACTGCATTTATCCAACTATTGGCTACATTTGCTGAATATGAGCGTTCAATGATTGTACAAAGGGTAAAATCTGGTATGTCTAAGCGAGCAGAGTTAGGTTACTGGAATGGGGGACGTGTACTTGGATATGACGTTAAGAATAAGGAGCTAAAAATTAATAAAGAAGAAGCTGAGATTGTACGGAGGGTATTTCATTTAAGAGCTGGAGGAAAAGGGTATAAATCCATTGCTATTATTTTAAATCAACAAGGTTTTAAAACAAAGAGAGGAAGATTATTTAGTATAGGTACAATTAAAACAATTTTAGAGAATCCACTATATATCGGATACTGTAGATGGGGACGACATAAGAATTGGAACGTAGAAAGAAGAAAAGGAAAAGCAGACGAATATAAATTTGTTAAAGGTAAACATGAACCTATTGTATCTGAGGAGTTATGGAAAAGAGTCCAAGGTGTGAATTATGCCCACAAGAAAAGTATTTCTAAAAATCGTAATTTTAATGGGGAATTTGTACTATCTGGTATTTTACGTTGTCCATCTTGTGGAGCAGGGATGGTAATGTGTAAAACTAAAAAACGAGATAAATCAGGATATCATTTATATTATATGTGCCAAGCATTTCATAGTAAGGGGAAGTTGGCTTGTAAATCTAATCTTATTCGTAAGGAAGATATTGAGGAAAAGGTATTGCAATGTATTAATAAAATTATTTTAATACCTTCAATTTTTGATAAAACGTTTGAACGTATCCAAGAGAAACAAGAAAGTGGAATAGAAAGGATAAAAAATGATTTATCATATATAAATGAAGAATTAAAAAGAAAGAAGCAATTTATAAAAAACTTAATAAGGATTATTTTGATGAGAAAATTCGAGTAGAAACATATACGGAATTATCCGAGCCCTTAAGAGAAGAGATAGTTGAACTAGAAAGGGAAAAAAGTAAATTAGATAGGAAAATTGAGAGTTCGGAAATACCTATTACGAAAGAAATGGTTATAAAGGCACTTGAAAATTTCACTAATCTATATGAAAATGCTACTTATGAACAAAAAAAGTCTCTATTGCGAGCAATAATCAAGAAAATAGAGGTTCAACCTAATCGTAAAGAAATAAAAGGAATAACTTATTGGTTTGATTGTAATAATGGGCAAGATGACGCTTTACTAGTTAGTAAAGAGGGGAGAACCGTATCACAAATAAATCCTTCATATCATTTCCCTCATGAAATATAATTTCATGATTGATACCTTCTTGAAAATATAGCGAAAATGTTAATTATGATATGAAAAAGAAATTATTATTTTAAGGTAATGTTTCAATAAAATATGTATGAATCCCCTTGGCATAATGAGGTCAAGGGGATTTGTGTTGATAGAACGGTTATAGAATAGGACTTAAAGAATACATCATATAAATGAATATTATTAAATATAATGAACCGATGTATAGTAGCTTTTTATGGACATGTAGGGTAGAAAGAATTCTATTTTGTTTTGCTGGGAGTTAAGTTCTATTGATATGAAAGAGGGCAAATGGAAAAAGGAGACGATTTAACATGGTGACAGGAAAGAGAGGGAATGTAAAGGTTCATTTGATTGTTTTTATTATTGTTGTCTTGAGCGGTGGATGGCTTGGGGTATTGCTTGATTCTGTCCTTACAGATCAAACGGAAGGTAATTCTTTAGGTATGGGACTTTGGTTAGTGTTACCGTTTTTCACGGCTATATTTTTTAGAATCATTCGCCGTGATTGGAAAGACATGGGGTTGAAATTAAATGTGAAAAATAATGTGAAGTGGTATGTTACAGCATTCTCTATTTATCCTTTTGTTACTCTCGTCAGTGTTGGATTTGCACTCTGTTTTGGTGCTGCGGACATATCGCATGTTGAACTATATTCGCTTTTATCCATTATGATGATTTCTATGGCAAGTAATTTTCTTAAAAATATATTTGAAGAGTTTGCATGGCGTGGCTATTTAACGCCGAAGTTAATCGAACTAAAAATGAATGATTGGCTACTGTATCTTATTTCTGGACTTGTTTGGGCTTTATGGCATAGCGCTTATTATATCGTATTTTTACCAAATCATTATTTTGAATCTACTTCAAGGGTGAGTACGCTCTTAATCGGGTGTGTGCTCATGGTGTGCTGGACGGTTATGTATGTTGAAATATATAGACTTACGAAATCCGTATGGCCATGTGTGTGTATGCATGCTCTTGAGGACGCTGTCCCGACAGTTTTGGTTACAATTAGTGGTGTCATTACATTTACAGATCAAGGGGATTTTTGGTTAAATCCTGTTAGTGGAATTGTCGCAACCGGCTTATTTCTTAGCTTTGGATTGTTTTTAAGGGTGATAAGAATCAAGAGGGACAATAGGCAGTCGATTATTGTGTGAATTGGAGTATGTAGAAAAAGAAAAATGGTAATAAGTATCTCAAATCAACATGTTCCCATTTCATAAAAAGTATGCTGTAATAGTGGGAGGACAATGGGTTGTTCTAAGTAGTCAAAGAAGTGGGGAATTGAGGTTGAAAAAGTTTAAGAAGTTTTACTTAGAGATTACGAGTGTGTGTAATCTTGCATGTAGTTTTTGTCCGCCAACAGAACGGCAGAAGCAGTTTCTGTCTGTGGAGGACTTTTCAAAGAGGTTAGACCAAATTAAGCCGCACACAGACTACATTTATTTGCATGTTAAAGGTGAGCCGTTGCTTCATCCTAAAATAGACAAATTGTTAGATTTAAGTCATGAAAAAGGGTTTAAAGTAAATATTACAACGAATGGCACTTTAATTCATAAGAGAAAACATAAATTATTAAATAAACCAGCGTTAAGACAGATTAATTTTTCGCTCCATAGTTTTGATGGACATCCTGGTTCGGAGGATAAGGAAGGGTATGTAAGGAATATCCTTTCTTTTATTCGAGAAGCAACAAGTGAATCGGATTTAATTGTTTCATTAAGATTGTGGAACTTGACGCAAGATAATAAGACAAATCTTGAGAGAAAGCGAAATAGAGAACTGTTAGAGATGATTGAAAAAGAGTTTAGTCTGCCGTACAAAATTGAGGAGAAGATTACACCCGGAAGCGGTATAAAGCTTGCTGATCGGATCTTTATTAACCAAGATTATGAATTTCAGTGGCCCGCTCTTCATGAGGAAGAAGATGATGGAAAAGGATTTTGCTATGGTCTTCGAACACAGGCGGGTATTTTAGCAAACGGAACAGTTATCCCTTGTTGTTTAGATGGTGAGGGCATCATTAATCTTGGGAATATTAATGAGGATTCGTTCTCCAATATTATTGAAGGGGAAAGAGCAAAAAATCTTGTAGATGGCTTTTCAAGAAGAGTTGCAGTAGAAGAGTTATGTCGAAAATGCGGGTATCGTAAAAGATTTGGGAAGTAGAAAACAAGCTCCTTAAGAATGATCATTCTTAAGGGGCTTGTTTTTTATTACTCGTGATACAACTGTTCTAATTCATCAATTAATGAACCTACATAAGAAACAGCCTTGCGGAGTGGATCTGGTTTTGACATATCCACTCCTGCATGCTTCATTAATTCTAGTGGTTTCATCGTTCCGCTGGCACGCAGTACTTCGAGCCAGCGATTTACTACGGGTTGTCCTTCTTCTTGAATTAATTAAAATATGGCAGTGGAGGCAGTTAATCCAGCAGAATACGTGTATAAAAAAAAGAGCAATTACGCCCAGGTAATTGCTCATCTGTCTGATCGATAAGACTTAATATACTTTATCTCCATTGAAAATGGAATTTTTCACAACGACATAATCTACAGTACGAATGGATTCTAATTTTGTTCCACCAGCATATGAAATAGAAGATTGTAGATCTTGTTCCATTTCAATTAAAGTATCTTTTAAAGAACCTTTATGTTCAACAAACATTTTTTTCCCTTCAACGTTCTTTCTCTCACCTTTTTGGAATTCAGAAGCCGAACCGAAATATTCTTTATACAGTTTTCCATCTTTTTCAATAGTTTCTCCTGGAGACTCTTCATGACCAGCAAATAGAGAACCAATCATAACCATAGTTGCTCCAAATCGAATGGATTTTGCGATATCTCCGTGTGTACGAATGCCTCCATCAGCAATAACTGGCTTACTTGCAGCTTTTGCACACCAGCGAAGTGCAGCTAACTGCCATCCACCAGTTCCGAATCCAGTTTTAATTTTTGTAATACAAACTTTACCAGGCCCAATCCCTACTTTTGTAGCGTCAGCACCAGCATTTTCGAGTTCTCTCACTGCTTCTGGTGTTCCAACGTTTCCAGCGATAACGAAGCTTTCTGGTAAATATTTTTTTATATGTTGAATCATTTGAATAACGGCATTTGAATGACCGTGTGCAATATCTATTGTAATGTACTCAGGTGAAAGCTGTTCAGCAGCTAACTGCTTTATAAATTCATACTCTTCTTCTTTAACCCCAACGCTAATAGAAGCAATTAATCCTCGTGATTGCATATCTCTAACGAATGCCATGCGTGTTTCAGGTTGAAAACGATGCATGATATAGAAATAATTATTTTCTGCTAAGTACGTTGCGATTTTCTCATCAATAATTGTCTGCATATTTGCAGGCACGACAGGTAATTTAAATTTATGTTTTCCTAAAGTGATACTTGTGTCACATTCAGAACGGCTATTTACAATGCATTTTGCAGGAATTAATTGAATATCTTCATAGTCGAATACATTTTCCATATTTTACACCCCTAAATACGAATAATTTTGTTGTCAATTGTAAAAAATGTTCGCCCCAATTGGTAATGTACATTATTTTATTAAAGAAGTCAAAGTTTTTTAGTCTATTTTTTAGGGTTTTACAGAAAAAAATCCGGAGAAAACGATTTAATATCGAATTAAATTATTAATTTAATTAAGAATGTTCGTGTTTAATAGTAGATGTTATTTGTTAAAAATTTTTAATTAAAAATATTGTAAGAAACTATTTGTTACACTCGTATATATAAGTAAAGGAGGGAGAAGGTATGAATGATAAGGAATTAGTGGGCGAATTGAAAAATCAAAATATAGAAGCATTAGATCAAGTTATTCTTCAGTATAGCAGGCTTATATATGGCGTTATAGGAAGTATATTAGGAGAAAATCACGAAAGAGTTGAAATTGAGGAATGCTATAACGATGTTCTTTTCATTCTGTGGTATAAAATAGATCATTTTCAAATTGAAAAGGGACAATTTAAGAACTGGATTATTTCGATTGCGAAGTTTAAGGCGTTAGATTATAAAAGAAAGTTTAAGCGAAAATTGATAGAACAAACAATGGAACGTTGCATTTTACAAGATAAAGAAGATGTAGAACAAGTTTTGTTGAAAGAGGAAGAAAAAGAATTTGTTTTAGAGGTCATTCAACGACTTGATCAGGTGGACTATCACATTTTTTATCGAAGATATATTGCAGATGAGAGTATAAAGCAGATTTCTGAAGAACTACATATGAGTACGAGTGCCATTTATACAAGATTGTCTAGAGGAAGGGAAAAATTAAAAAAGGGAATGGAGGGATATTATGAGGTATGAAAATGGCCTAGATCAAGTTGTTTTGGAGCAGTGGGATGAACGACAAATAGCTCATTTTGAAGAAATAGGAGAGCGTTTGATTGGGAATTTGGAAGAGAAGAAAAAAGATATTAAAAAGCAAATTGCAAGGGAAAATTTACGAGAGATAGAAAGAAAAGCACATTATGAGCTAGAGGAGGATGAATATATCGAATTACAGTTTCAAGCGAGTGCGACAGGGGGCTACTACTTAGGATCTCTTTTATGCTCCGCGGACTATTTTGCTATGCCATTAGTACTTGTCGATGTAGGAAATCGATTTGTCGTTTTTGGGACAAAACATAAAGTTATGATTTACGAAGTGAAAGAAATGTATCAACTGCAAAGAGAATATATTATTGATTACAATAATATCTCTAAATATTATTACAAAACAAAAAAGGACCGTACGATATTATGCTTTAAGGCAAAAAAGGATAAATATAATCAACTAAGAGAGTGTTCAAATTGGCTCTTATATGGTTATCTACAAGGAAGAATTAACATGATGATAGACCGATCAGATCGAGATGTGATTGCGAAATTTTTTGATCGTTATTGTCAAATTGATTATTAGCATAGTGGTAGTTTAATAAGAAAGAAGAGATTGTCTCCAAAAGCTTGTGTTTAACGACCTTTTGGGACAATCTCTTATATATGATTTATGAACAATGGGAGGAGAAAGAATTACAGTAAATGTAGGAATTGTTATCATAAATATATTTAACTAAGTGAAATATAGGTTCCATTTATAACTAGATGTTTAACATTTTGTTTTAGGTTTTCGTAATCATTTTTTGGATCAAATAAGTCTTTTTCAAATACAACAAATGATGCTCGTTTACCCGGTTCAATGCTACCGAATAGATTTTCATTTCGATTTTGTTTAGCAGCTTCAATTGTAATAGCTCGAATACCTGTAATTAAATCAATATTTTGTGGACGATCATCTTTCACTTTTGTTTCAGTATCATCTTTTCTAGTTACCGCTTTATATACTCCATAAAGTGGTCTAGTTGGCATATTACAAGCATCACTGTGAATAGATAAATCAAAATGATCATCATCTGTTACATCTTTTAGACGTAAGAAGTTTTGAGTTAGAAAATGTTTTGGATATAATCCTGCTTTGTCCCACATTGGCCAAATATCCATATAAGCAGGAAGAGCTGAAATACTAATAGATAAGTTATTAGCTCGTACGAATTCAAAAAATTCGTCATTCGAAAAAGCAAAGTGTTGGATGGACATTTTATAATCATCTCTAGGAGCTTTAGTTAATAATTCTTTTAATTTTTTTGCTAACGTTAGTTGTGATAGATCACCTTGGGAGTGAATATAAAAGTCATATCCATTTTTCCAGAATGGTAGAAAATCTTCGACAAAAGTTTCAATATTATGACCTTTAAAATCGTAATTCCATTTCCCAACTTCTCCATTTGTTAAAGGTTCGGATAACATGATTTGATGATCAATTACAGCACCATCGAAGAAGAATTTTAAGGCTTTCATTATTTTAAAGTCATCTGTATCGTATTTTGACATCATGTTATCTATATATTCGAAAGTTTTTTGGTTATCGTTATCAAATTGATTATTAACATGTTGATAGTTTGTTAAAAAGGACATATGAATAGGGTAATCTTCATTACTGAAGCCTTGATAAAATTCAATTTCATTTTCTAAACCTGATGTGCCGCCACCCATATATTCTGCAGTAGCAATAATACCGTTCACTTTTGCGTTTTCTAAATATAAATTTTTCCCTTTTTCTAGATTGTCATTATTATAGAGAATTGGTGCTAAATAGCTGATATAAGGCATATAGGCTGTTTCGGTAAAGACGCCATTATAATTACCATCTTCAGTTAATCCACAACCAAATGTCTCTTTAGGAATTTTGTTAAATCCGAATTTTTCCATTGAACAAGTATTCATTACTGCACCATGACCTGTTCCATAGAGTAATACAACAGGTTTTTGATCTTCTAATTGATCAAGCTCTTTAGCAGTGATTGTACCGTGGCGCTGCTTATTATATCCGAAGAATAAAAAGGAATCTTTTTCTTTTTTAGCAACTTCTTTTTCTAATCGATTCATCATATCTTCAGGAGTGAGGCAAGCAGGCGCTACACCATATTTCCCAAAATCCCAATGTTTAAAATCAATTAAAGTACAATTTCCTAAAAAGTAGGAAGTAAGCATAGGATGTGAATGAGGTTCGACAAATCCTGGATATAAGTAATCATTTTCATAAGTCATTATTTTTTCAGCTTCAGGATATTTGTTAACAAGCTCTTCAAAATTACCAGTTTCAATGATTTTTCCGTTTTCTTCTACTACTCCTGTAGCAGTTGAAAAGTCATCGTCCATTAAATAAACTTTTTGTCCTTTGAAGATTTTCATTTTGTATCATCCTTTTCTGAATTATTTTTAATACCAGTAGTTCCTAATAGAAAGAGTACTGATATCAATCCCATAGTGTATAGAGCATATTTAGTAGATTGAATACGGCCCTGCGAGTTAACTTCTAATAATGTTTGTTTTTCTCGCTTAGTTAGAGGTACTGTATTAAATTGGTGAAGTAAATCGGCATCACTTTTGAAGGTGATTCTTTCATTTTGAATCTGTGATTTTACTTGTTCTGAAAGGTTAGATCCTTTTTGAATGGCAGAATCCCAACCAGCAGATAATGAAAACAACATGACCATTCCTAATATTGCTACACCGATTGCTTGACCAATATTACGTGAAGTTGTTTGAATCCCACCAGATTGCTCAGCATCTCGAGTATTAATTGCTGTAGCAACAATTGTTGAGCTTTGTGAACTGATAAGTCCCATTCCAATCCCTGCTATAATTAATCCGAAATACATAAGTTTACTAACGCCATTTGGTAATAAAGAGATACTCATAGGAATCACCCCTATACCAAGTAAAAGATACCCAAGGCGTAATAAATATTTAGGATGAACATGAGGGAAATATTTTGGTGTAAGTAAAGAGACTAAAAACATAGGTAATCCCATAAATCCCATAGCAAATCCTGTTTGTAAGGCGTTAAAGCCGTTAACAATCTGTAGATAAGGATTGACGATCATAATCATTCCACCTAGATAGAAGAAAACGATCGCAGAAGCATATAGGCCCTCCCGTACTTGGGCATTTGAAGTAAAGGAAGATGGAATTAATGCGCAACCATGTTTTTTCTCAACATATTTTTCTACTTTTAATAAAAAGCTCAGTATAATAAGTCCTAGTATAGCTAGTGGTAATGAAGGTGAGTATCCAAACACTGTGAATGGAGCGTTAATGGGTTGAACTAATCCCCAAACATTTATTTTTGAGATCCCAATTAAAAATAAAAAGAGACCACAAGCGGCAATCATGATACCTAGATAATCTAAACGTAATTTTGATGATGATTTTGGGATTTTAGGAATTATGCTAGAAGCAATTAAAACGATAGCGAAATAAGTTGCTAAAAAACCAAATGCTATTCGAAATCCAAAATTATCAATTAAGATTCCTGCTATAATTGGTCCGGCTGCAGAAGCAATCCCTGTTGCTGCACCGATTGCCCCAAACGCAAATGCACGTTCTGTTCTAGTTTTGTATATTCCCGGGATCATTCCTAATACAGAGGGAATCATCAAACTAGCACCTAACCCAACAATGAGCCTTCCCCCCCATGTGAATAACATTATATTGTGGGAAATTGCCAACATCACTTCTCCAACAAATATAAGAGCTGCTCCAATTCGAAAGTTTTTATTCCAACCGATGATAATTCCTAACATGCCACCAACAACCATAAATGCTCCTGCACAAAGCGAGTAAACCATATTGGCTAGTTGAATATCATTCATTGAAGCATTCAATGCTGAAATTAACGAATTTGTTGCAACACTTAGGACAGAATTATCGGCAGATGTTCCAATTTGTGCACACATTAAAACTAATAGCGGTGCCATCAAAAATGTTTCTTGTTTTTCCTGAGCCAGTTTCATAAAGCTAACGTCCCTTCCATGTTAATTACCTTCATTTTGCTTGCAAGCAAATTAGCTGTATTCTTTCTTACTAATATGGGTTTATTTTAGGATATAATCATCATATGAGAAATAATTCATTTTACCGTAGTTCCGGTAAAATAAGGAGAAGTCTGTATGAATACTAGGCAAAAAAAATTAGCAGAAATGTTATTGGATCATAAAGGGGATTATCAGGTCATTGATTACTACAAACAAAAATTAGCCTGTTCAGAAAAAACAATTCGGAATGATTTAAAAGTGATTCAAGAATTTATTTCGAATCATCATATCAAGGCGTCTCTTAGTAAGATACCCGGCAGAGGAGTTTGTCTATCCTTAATGGATGAAGAGGTAGAACATCTAGAATACTTATTGGATATTTATCGACTTCAAATTGACTCACGTTATGCTTTATTTTACGACACTTTTCATAAATTGTTATTTAGTCCTACTGCGATTTCTATTCCTGAGTTGGCAGAAATGGTGTTCTCAAATCCAAATACGATTAAGTATGAACTCAAGCATTGGGAAACCCTATTGGACAACTTTTCATTAAGTCTAAACAAAAGAAAGGGTTTAAGAATTACCGGTGATGAAAAAAAAATTCGCTTGTTCGCACTGTACTATTTTTTTGGTTTTTCAAATAATGCCTTTTCTTATGAATTTATGAGAGCTCCAAAAGAGCAAATAGATTATGTCCATCAGCACTTTATTTCTCAACTTTTAAACGAAATGAAAGTCACCTTCACTTCAAATGCTGTTTTGCATCTTGCTATGTATTTAAAAATAATGATTGGACGTTTGGAAATTCAATGTCCCATTACAACTCATTATCAAACAAAAGTTCAGGATCATGAAATGGAGTCTATCAATTTGGTTCAAAAGTTATTTTTACAACATTACAAGATGCCTTTACCGAAGGAGGAATGTATGTTTCTTTTAAATCTCATGCAGATTGGTACGAAGCAACTTACAATGGAGCAAATTCAGAATTTCCAACCTACCGCTATTGTGAAAGGCGCTATTGAGTCTTTTATTAAAGAGCTAAAAAAGATAATCGCTTGTTCTCTTGATTCGTTAACGATTAAAGCACTCCAAGTAGAATTTGATCGCGCTATCACTCGGTCGACGAATGGAATTCGCGTAATCAATACACTTTATAATGAAATCATACAAAAAGATCCCTTTTTATTTGGGATTATCAGTTTTATATTTAGATCAACGCCAACTTTAAAAGCACTGAATTTTAATCGAATGGATATAAGCCGTTTTGTCATGATCATCAAAAATAATATTGATCAATTTTTCCTTGAATATCCAAAGCTGAATGCGGCGCTTATATCTAATACGGGACTTGATCAATTGTTTTATGCAAAACAAACAATTGAAAAGTATCTTCCATTTGTAAAAATCAATCATTTTCTGTCTCCAAAACAGTTAGAAACGTTTGCGATACCAATTGATTTTGTCATCTCTTTTGAATATTTAAGTCACTCCATTTATCCAACTATTTATACGGATTATTTGCTTACCTATGAGAAATTGATGATTTTAAAACGAAAAATACAAGATATTACCTCCAATGACAATGATTTAAAAGAAACTGTTTATCCATCAGTCTTATTATCGAAAAATACTATTTATTATTTAGTGGATTTAAAAGCTTTTCTAACAAAATTTTTTAATGAACAGAATTATAAAATCGATGCATCACTTGTTCAAGATATGATTGATCAAGCTGCTTTTACAATTGAAGATACGCTGTATGTTATTTTATTTTCACTAGATATTGGTAAGAGAGAGAAAATCATTTTCCAGTTAAGAAGACAATTAATTGTTGGAATGAATCAAGTCGTAAATGTTATTGTTTTCGTTGCCGACTTAAATGAAGTGTATAAATTTTATGGTAGACCTGATATTCTTTTCACGAGAATCAATTAATTTTAACGGTTTATCATAATTAAGAATTCTCCTTAAGTGAATATAGAATATAAAAGAGTATTTGCCTTTTTAAGAAGAACATGTAAATTGAAATCAGTTTACTTCATTTGATTATTTCTCAATGCAAGTACTAAAAATAATACAAAACTATTCTATGAAATAGTCATGATACAATGGATATATGGTATAAAATGTAAGATGGTGACTTGGGGGGATAAACATTTGGGGGAGGATATGTGGTATAATTTTAAAAGTTTATAATGAATGAAATATGGAGGACTATACTTATGGCAATACTTGTAACGGGTGGAGCAGGATATATTGGTAGTCACACATGTGTAGAGTTGTTAAATAGCGGTTATGAAATTATCGTAGTAGATAATCTTTCTAATAGCTCAGAAGAAGCAATCAATCGTGTGAAGGAGATAACAGGTAGATCGTTTCCATTTTATAAAGAAGACGTTTTAAATCGTGAAGCACTTCATGCAATTTTTGAAGAAAATACGATTGAAGCGGTGATTCATTTTGCTGGCTTAAAAGCAGTGGGAGAATCGGTTGAAATTCCGCTTACGTATTATCATAATAATATTACAAGCACATTAGTGTTATGTGAAGTGATGGAAAAGCATAATGTGAAAAAGATGATCTTCAGCTCATCTGCAACAGTATACGGTATTCCAGAGACATCACCAATTACAGAAGACTTCCCGTTAAGTGCAACCAATCCATACGGTCAAACGAAATTAATGATTGAACAAATTTTACGCGATGTCGTTGTGGCAGATCCAGAATGGAGCGTAGTATTACTTCGATACTTCAACCCATTTGGTGCTCATGAAAGCGGGCGCATTGGAGAAGACCCAAATGGTATTCCGAACAACTTAATGCCGTATGTAACACAGGTAGCAGTTGGGAAATTAAAAGAATTAAGTGTATTCGGAAATGATTATCCAACAAAAGATGGCACAGGTGTACGTGATTACATTCATGTTGTGGACCTAGCAAATGGCCATGTGAAGGCTCTTGAAAAGGTGCTCAAGACAACAGGAATAGATGCCTATAACCTTGGAACAGGAACGGGTTATAGTGTATTAGAAATGGTGAAAGCTTTTGAGAAAGTTTCCGGAAGAAAGGTACCTTATAAAATTACAGAGCGCCGTCCTGGAGATGTGGCAATATGTTATGCAGATGCATCGAAAGCAAAAAGAGAACTAGGATGGGAAGCAAAACGTGGACTCGAGGAAATGTGTGCGGATTCTTGGAGATGGCAAGTTAATAATAAAAATGGGTATCGAGAAGAGGAATAAAAAACATACTAAGATTAGTAGCACAGACCATGACTATGGTCTGTGCTACTATTTTTTTATAGTAGAAGTGAGGAATAAATCGGAGGCAGCCTTTTTCGTTACATAAAATCAGACTTCCATCCATTTTCCTTGTTTCTTTAGTAAGTTTAAAAATAAGAGAATCTCACAGGAATTTCATACTTTTTGTGAGGAAATTTAGTAACATAAAAGAGGTTATTGATTTCGTTATTTTAAAATAGGGAATGGGAAGGAATGACGGATATGGTAAAGATATTAGTTTTAGGGGGAACACGTTTTTTTGGCAAACGGTTAGTTGAGAAACTGTTGCAAGAGAAACATGAGGTGACGATTGCAACGAGAGGGGTAACAGCAGATGAGTTTGGCAATCGCATAAAGAGGCTTATTGTAAATCGTGAAGATGAGGAAATGCTGCAAGAATTATTGGATGGAGAGTTTTATGATGTTGTGTACGATAATTTATCCCGCATTAACGGGCAGTAAGACTCCCACCTCAAGGTTCAAAGAGTAGCAAGGAAGACAGGTGGGAGATCAACTGCCCGTAAAAGCCCGATTGGTTCAACTAATAATCAGTGGGGGATGAAGAACCCCCCCACTGATTAAAGTTTCACTTTATGTTATAACCCTAATACAGCAAAAATAATATGCAATGTCCTGCAAAAGAAAGTAGGAAAATATATTATGACGTCTTCAATGGCTGTTTATGAGCCAGCATTATCTCTGAAGGAGGATGATTTTGATTCGTATCAATATCCAATTGTTTATGGAGATAGAAAGGATTTCTCTTATGAAGAAGGGAAGCGATTAGCAGAAGCTGTTCTATTTACATATGCGACATTTCCAGTTATAGCGGTTCGATTTCCGGTTGTAATCGGAGAAAATGATTATACAAAGAGGTTGCAGTTTTATGTAGATCATATTGTAAAACAAACCCCTTTTGGAGTGGAGGATATAGAGGGAAGAATGTCCTTTATACATGAGAAAGAAGCAGGAGATTTTCTAGCATGGCTTAGTACAATAGAGACGGAAGGGCCGATTAATGCATGTAGTAATGACACGATTTCTATGCGTGAAGTGATTGAATATATTGAGGAACATACAGGTATAAGAGCCTATATTGAAACAAAGAGAGATCCTATAGCCCCATATAACGAAATACTAAATTGTACGCTTGATAATACGAAAGCAAAAGAGTTAGGATTTCGATTTAATTGGGTAAAAACGAATATAAATGATGTACTGCAATATTATATTGAACAGCTAAGGTAATTTATACATAAATCCCCCGGTGGCAATCCAGGGGATTTTGGAGGATTTCGATGATACTAGTTTACATTACCAAATTTACCTTATACGCATGACTAACGTTTCTGTGATTGAATTGCTTGTAAATACTTTTCATTCACACGGTCCCAATTGACCGTATTCCACCAATTTGTAACGAATTCTGGACGACGATTTTGATACTTCAAATAATAAGCGTGCTCCCATACATCGATTACAAGTAGCGGAATTTTTCCTTCCTGTAGTGGTGTATCTTGATTTGGTGTACTCATAACAGAGAGTTGTTCCCCATCCAGTACAAGCCATCCATATCCACTTCCGAATCGACTAATGGCCGCTTTGGAAAGCTGATCTTTGAAGTTATCAAAGGTATTAAAGTAATAATCAATGACTTTTGCAACGTCTCCATTAGGTTCGCCTCCGCCTTTCGGACTCATGACCTCCCAAAAAAGGCTGTGGCAGTAATGCCCACCACCATTATTTCTGACTGCTGTCATAATATCGGGTGGTAGTTCATTTAAATGGCTCAGTAATTCTTCTAAAGGCTTGTTCTGCAATTCTTTATAATTTTCTAAAGCAGCATTTAAATTTTTAACATATGTTGCGTGATGCTTTCCATGATGAAGCGCCAAAGTGTCACCATCAATGTAGGGCTCTAATTCATCATAGTCATATGAAAGCTTAGGCAAATGAAATGAAGACATAAACCTCCCCCCCTTTTCTTCTGAAGTTGCCCATGGTAAAAAAAATTTACCTAACTCAAAAATACACTTGTTTTTTGAATAAGTCAACAATAAAACAAACAATTCTATTTATTTTCTGAAAAGGATTGTTTGTTAATAATGTAAAATAATTTGGTTTGTTCCTACGTTTCTTTTTGCTTATACTGTAAAATAGTAGCGTTTTGTTGAAACAAAAGGAGATTTTTTATGAATAAAATGAGGGTATTAATAGATGAGGCAAGAAAATTTATTACAACTTGCTATCAAGAACTCGGTAAAGAAAAACAAATAGAAGAACGTATGAATCAAGTTGTGTTGGAAATCGAGCAGACAGGTACATATGAACATACTTTTGAGGAACTAGTTCATGGGGCACGGATGGCCTGGCGAAATAGTAATCGATGTATTGGAAGACTGTTTTGGAATAAAATGCATATATTGGATGCTCGGGAGATCAATGATGAGGAAGGTGTATATCGTGCACTAATTCATCATATTCAATATGCGACAAATGGTGGGAAAATTAGGCCAACCATTACGATTTTTAAGCAGTATAGAGATGAACAGAATCATATTCGCATCTATAATCACCAATTAATTCGCTATGCAGGATATAAAACGGAAACAGGTGTGATTGGGGATCCGCATTCCTCTTCCTTTACATCTTTTTGCCAGAAACTAGGATGGAGTGGGGAAGGAACGAATTTTGATGTGTTACCACTTGTATTCTCAATTGATGGGCAAGAACCTGTATATAAGGAGATTCCGAAAGAAGAAGTAAAAGAAGTAAATATTGAACATCCAGAATACCCATTCTCCTCTCTTAGAGTGAAGTGGTATGGTGTACCGATGATTTCAGATATGCGTTTAGAAATTGGCGGAATTTCTTATACAGCAGCTCCTTTTAATGGATGGTATATGGGGACTGAGATTGGTGCTCGTAATTTAGCTGATGTGGATCGTTATCATTTACTGCCAGCTATTGCAGAAATAATGAATTTAGATACAACTAGAAATAGTACGTTATGGAAAGATAAGGCGTTGGTCGAGTTAAATATAGCTGTCTTATATTCATTTAAAAAACAGGGAGTAAGTATCGTTGATCACCATACAGCAGCGCAGCAATTTGCTCAATTTGAAAAACAAGAGGCGGCATGTGGTCGCGTTGTGACTGGAAATTGGGTATGGCTAATTCCGCCATTATCGCCAGCTACCACTCATATATATCATAAACCTTATCCAAACGACATTTTGACCCCTAATTTTTTTCATAATGTTAAGAAATAAAAATGAATCACGAATATCATTTTATCCAAAATGTAAAGAGCTCGTTCAAAACATAACTTTTGGACGAGCTCTTTTTGCATTTTTTAGTAGAAGCAAAGTTTTGTGTCGAATTGCTCATATAGGCTGCTTTATGGGACAAACCTTTTTATTAATCCAATTCTTTTCCTTTCGTTTCAGGAACGCATATAAACATGGTGAGAAGGCCTAGTGGATAAATGATAAAGACAAGGGATAGAGCACCAAATAAATTACCGCCTGTCGCCAATAATCCAATAATAACTGGTCCCAATCCAGCTAAGCCGCGTCCAGTACCGAAAATAAAGTTTTCAGCTGTGGAACGTGCTTCGGATGGATAGTTTTCAGCTAATATTGCTCCGAATCCTCCCATCATGCCGTTTGCAAAGAAACCAAGTAAGGCGCTTCCCCACAGTAATAATGTTGCGTCTGTAAAGAGGAAAAAGTAAATCAAACAATATATAGTACCGCCTATATAGTAAAGGGAAAATGTTTTACGGCGTCCAATTTTATCAGCCAAAATGCCAAATGTTGCGATTCCAATTAACATTCCAATTGTAGAAATGAACATCCAGCCGCTTGCTTTTGCCAATGTATAGTTATATTTATTTGCCAAAATTGTAGGCATCCATGTAAAAATACCATAGTATCCAAAGTTTTGGATGAAAGACATAATAATAAGTCCAATTGTTGTCATCGTTACTTTTTTACTAGAAAATAGCTTACGTAAAGGAAACTTCTTCATATGTTGGAGCTCTTCTGCTTCCATAGCTGTTAAAGTTCCTTGGCGCTCTTTTTGTAACAATTCTTTTTTATATAGTTGTTTTTGTTCCCAAATTTTCGGTTCACTTAAGCTTTTACGAACATATACGGCAAGTAAAGCTGGAATGAGACCAAATAAGAAAACAGCTCTCCAGCCGAAGTGTGGAACGATAAAGGCTGGAAGGAGTGAAGCAACGAGTACTCCAAACTGCCATCCAAGTGCAACAACGGAAGTTGCTTTTGCCCGCATTTCCTTAGACCATGTTTCTGTTACAATCGCCATTCCGATACCAAATTCTCCACCAACACCCATTCCTACTAGAAAACGAAGTGTTAATAATTGCCAATATTCTGTTGTGAAATAAATGAGTGCAGTTGCAAGTGAAAATAATAAAATAGTAAAAGCCATTGTTCGAATGCGACCCAATAAGTCAGCGATAAATCCAAATAAATAGGAACCAATTAGCATCCCAATAGTTGTTGCTAATGTAAGGTTTCCGCCTTCTACTGGTGTTAAGTGAAATTCTTTCAAAATGTAAACGAGTACGAAGGATAGAAGTAGCATATCTAATCCCTCTGCTGCATACCCTAATGCAGAGCCAAGCAATGTTTTATAACGTTTTGCTTTTGATTCATTTGTTATGTCCATTATTACTCCCCCTTACTTTTATACAGTCACTATGGAAGAATAATAAAAGGCCTTCTCACGTCAGTTGTGTGAGAAGGCCTAAAGAGCAGGCGTATCCATTGGAAAGAATGGGCCTGCTTTTTTTATATTCCGACTTCCTTCTCAACCTCACGGGGTTGTGTTAAAGGACTGCAATTAAATTACCTTATTATTAGCACTCTTCGATTCTATTGTCAAATATGAAAGATAGTTTTTAAGGATATTATTGTGAAAGATTATAAATGATAGATGATTTTCCTTGACGTTCACTTCATTATTTTTCGATAATAAAATGAACAAAATAAATAAAGGAGGACTAAAGATGTTAGATTTAGTACTCATGATGATTGAGCGCGTTGGATTAATTGTTATATTAGGTTTTTTACTTTCGCATATTCGAATTTTTCGACATCTCCTTCATAAACAAGATGGATATAAGGATAAGCTTATGCTAATTTGTATTTTTTCATTATTTACAATTGTAAGCAATTACACAGGAATTGAAATTGCAGGAAATACAATTATGAATGAAAATTGGTTACAAGGCGTTTCCTCGTCAAGTACGATTGCAAATACGCGTATTATGGGTGTCGGAATTAGCGGTTTACTAGGGGGACCCATTGTCGGAATTGGTGTTGGGTTTATTTCTGGTATTCATCGCTATATGCTAGGGGGGACGACAGCTTTTAGCTGTGCTATTTCATCTATTTTAGCAGGGATCATTACAGGATATATTGGCCGAATTTTTCAAAAGCATAATCGTACAGTTACACCTAAGTATTCAGCGTTTTTAAGTGTGGGTATTGTTTCGGTGGAAATGGTTATGATTTTATTTATTGTGAAAGATGGATGGAATATAGTGAAAACGATTGCGATGCCGATGATTTTTGTAAATGGTTTTGGTAGTTTTATTTTACTTTCCATGGTGCAAGCAATTTTGCGACAGGAAGAGAATGCAAAGGCATTACAAACGCATAAAGTGCTTCGAATTGCTGATAAAACATTACCTTACTTTCGTCAAGGGTTGACAGAAGAATCATGTAAACATGTGGCACAAATTATCCATCGTTTTACGGGAACGGATGCGGTATCCTTAACAGATACAAAAAAAATATTAGCGCATGTGGGATTAGCATCGGATCATCATATCCCTTCGCATAGTTTAATTACGGGATTATCAAAAAAAGTATTACATACAGGGAAAATAATGAAGGCGAAATCAAGAGAAGTCATTAACTGTCAGCATGAAGACTGTCCATTACAAGCGGCAATTGTTATTCCTTTAACATCGCACGGCAATACAATTGGGACATTAAAGTTATATTTTAAAAATCCAAATCAGTTAAGTCGTGTAGAAGAGGAACTAGCAGAAGGATTAGCAAAAATTTTCTCGACCCAGCTTGAATTAGGGGAAGCAGAGCTGCAAAGTAAATTGCTTCAAGATGCTGAAATCAAAGCGTTACAAGCACAAATTAACCCACATTTCTTATTTAATGCGATTAATACAGTTTCAGCACTTTGTCGTACAGATGTAGAAAAAGCAAGGAAGCTCTTACTACAGCTTAGCGTCTATTTTCGTTGTAACTTACAAGGAGCGCGGCAGCTGTTGATTCCACTAGAGCAAGAGCTGAATCATGTGAATGCGTATTTATCGTTAGAGCAAGCGAGATTTCCAAATAAATATGAGGTTAAAACCTATATAGACGAAGGATTAAAGACAATGTTAATTCCACCATTTGTGCTTCAATTGTTAGTTGAAAATGCTCTTAGACATGCATTTCCGAAGAAGCAACCGATTTGCCAAGTAGAAGTGTATGCGCACGTTGAAGATGATTTGATTCATTTTAAAGTGAAGGATAACGGTCAGGGGATTGAACAAGAGCGTTTAGAACAATTAGGAAAAGCTGTTGTAACATCCAAAAAAGGAACAGGTACAGCTTTATATAACATTAACGAACGGTTAATAGGGTTATTTGGGAAAGAAACGACACTTCATATTCAAAGTGAATTACAGAAAGGAACCGAAGTTTTCTTTGCAATTCCGATTCAATATGTAGAGGGGGAAGGAAGTAGTGGTAAAGGTATTAGTAGTAGATGATGAAATGTTAGCAAGAGATGAGCTGAAATATTTATTACAACGAACGAAAGAAGTAGATGAAATTGAAGAGGCAGATTGTATAGAAGATGCTTTAGAAATATTGATGGATGATAAACCAGATATTGTTTTTTTAGATATTCAGCTTTCAGATGATAACGGATTTGAAATTGCAAACATACTAAAAAAGATGAAAAGTCCGCCAGCTATTGTATTTGCGACAGCATATGATCAATATGCATTACAAGCATTTGAAGTCGATGCATTAGATTATATTTTAAAGCCATTTGATGAAGAACGCATCGCACAAACATTAAAAAAATATAAAAAGAGAAAGCAAAGTGAAATAGAAAAGAAGGTAGATATGAAAGTACCGGATGTAACTGCTGAGATGCATAAACTTGCACTTCCAATCGAAGAATCCATTGTTCTTGTAAGTATGGAAGATATTGTCTATGTAGGACTTGTAGATGGAAAAGTAACTGTAAAGACAATTCGAGAAACATATGTAACTCATGATACGCTTGTTATTTTGGAGAAAAAATTACCACAAACGATGTTTATGAGAGTTCATCGTAGTTTTATTGCAAATGTAAATCATATTTCAGAAGTACAACCTTGGTTTAACTCTACTTATAATTTAATTATGAAAGATGGATCGAAAGTACCAGTAAGTCGTACATATGCAAAGGAATTAAAAAAACTGCTTCGTATTTAAGAAGCAGTTTTTGTATTTCATCCTGTAATTTTTGTAACTGATTCTCCATATTCGACGTTCCGATTTGTAAACGCTTACCTAAGCGTTTACATCATATACAATAAAGGTACCAAATCGAAAGAGGTGGCCAAAATGAGTACAAAAAAAGTATATAGTTTTTTATCACAAGCATTTATTTTTTCAGCTATTATGTTAGTTTCTCATATGATTGCATCACATTTACCAATTCCAATGCCTTCTTCAGTAATTGGATTAGTCATTTTATTTAGCTTATTATGCTTAAAGATTATTAAATTGGAACAGGTTGAGTCACTTGGAACGGCATTAACAGGCATTATCGGCTTCTTATTCGTTCCATCTGGAATTTCCGTTATCAATTCTCTTGGGGTAATGGGGCAATATTTTGTACAAATCATCACTGTAATTGTTGTTGCAACAGTTATTTTATTAGCAGTAACAGGTTTATTTGCTCAATTTATTCTAGGAAAAGGTGGAAAAGAACCGATAGATACAAAACAATTAGACACTTTAGGTAAAGGACATAAGCACGGAAAAGTTGCGTAATAGATTGTATACGTGGTTAGGAGGTAATGGACATGGCAAGTACAATGACTCCATATTTCGGAATTGTTGTTTCATTAATTGCATACGGGATCGGAACATTCTTATTTAAGCACTCAAAACAATTTTTCTTATTTACACCGCTATTTGTAGCAATGGTATTAGGGATTGGCTTTTTAAAGGTTGGAAATTTCACATTTGAAGAATATAATACTGGTGGTAAAATCATTAGCTTCTTTCTAGAGCCAGCTACAATTGCTTTTGCAATTCCATTATATAAACAAGCTGATAAATTGAAAAAATATTGGTGGCAAATCTTATCTGCTATCATTGTCGGTTCTATTTGTTCAGTAGTGGTTGTGTTCATTGTTGCAAAAGCTATTCATTTAGATACAGCTATTATGAATTCTATGTTGCCACAAGCAGCAACAACAGCAATTGCATTGCCTTTATCAGAAAGTATCGGTGGTATTCCAGCCATTACATCTTTTGCTGTTATCTTTAACGCGGTAATTGTATATGCGCTTGGAGCATTATTCTTAAAAACATTTAGGGTCAAAAATCCAATTGCGAAAGGATTAGCATTAGGAACAGCAGGACACGCACTCGGCGTTGCAGTCGGAATTGAAATGGGTGAAGTGGAAGCAGCGATGGCAAGTATTGCAGTAACAGTAGTTGGGGTTGTAACAGTTGTTGTTATTCCATTGTTTATGCCGCTGATTGCGTAATCAGATATCAGTTTAATCCTGATAGAAGCAAGCTATTTGTAGAACAGATTTCTACTGATAGCTTGCTTTTTATGTTACAGTAGTGGTATGACCTATTTTATTTTTCCTTAAATCTTTATTAATACTTTATATAA
This sequence comes from Bacillus cytotoxicus NVH 391-98, assembly GCF_000017425.1. Classification (GTDB taxonomy): domain Bacteria; phylum Bacillota; class Bacilli; order Bacillales; family Bacillaceae_G; genus Bacillus_A; species Bacillus_A cytotoxicus. Next base: position 4,015,862 of record NC_009674.1, on the reverse strand, counting down.
TGCGTTCTGAAAAGGACTATTATATTGTAAAATAGAAAGGAAAGGCCAGATCTTAATCTAGCAGAAAGAAGATAAGAAATGGATTTTAATCAACACAAAAAATTTGTGGGGAAGAGAAAGAGAACCTACTTATGATAAGTCTTACTTTATAGGACAGGAGAGATTACTCGTCGATTATGCAAATGAAAAACCTGTTTCAAAGCAAAGGATTTCAAAGGTTACTGATACTTTTATTATTAGCTCTTATATTATATGGGCTAAAAAGCATGTTTAATTTAATTTTAATTACGTTTATCCTGACATATTTAATGGATCGATTCCAGAAATTTATTTCTAGAAAACTCGATCATTTTATGCTGATTAACCGAAAAATTATTATAGCGTTTTTATATATCATGTTTGTTGGTGGAATTACAATTACATTATTTAAATATCTACCTGTGTTAACAGTACAAATTTCACAATTAATTTATCAATTTAATGTATTCCTTAAAAATCCACCAGATAATGATATGATAAAGGCTTCTATTCATGCGATTAATCATATGGAGCTTTCGAAGTATATAGGGCAAGGTGTAGATATTATTTATAAGTCCATTGCAAATGTTGGGAAATTCGGTTTGCAATTTTTACTTTCTTTAATTTTGAGCTTATTCTTCTTGTTGGAAAAAGCACGTATTGTTGCATTTACAGAAAAGTTTAAAGAGAGCAAACTTGCTATTTTCTATAATGAAATTGAATACTTTGGGAAGAAATTTGCGCGTTCTTTTGGGAAGGTAATTGAAGCACAATTTTTAATTGCTATTGTGAATTGTGTGCTATCCGTGATTGCACTATGGATTTTAGGATTTCCACAGTTACTTGGTCTATCATTAATGATCTTTCTATTAGGTTTAATTCCGGTGGCGGGTGTAATTATCTCATTATTTCCACTTTGCATGATTGCATATAATATTGGTAGCATTACTTATGTTATCTATATATTAATTATTGTGGCTGTTATTCATGCGCTTGAAAGTTACGTATTAAATCCAAAATTTATGTCACAAAAGACGAACTTACCTATTTTTTATACATTTATGGTATTGATTTTTTCTGAGCATTTTCTAGGTGTTTGGGGGCTAATCATTGGTATCCCAGTCTTTATGTTCCTATTGGATGTTTTAGATGTCACGAGCGATGAAATCGAAAAAGGGGCTAATGAAAAAATAGAGTCTTAAAAAGCATCAGATAAGGATGCTTTTTCTTTTATCCTGCTATTTTAGGGCAGTAAGACTCCCACCTCAAAAGGTAGATGCCTGTAACAGCCCGATTGGTGAGGGTTCATAATCAGTGGGGATGAAAAAACAATGATTAGAGTTTCACTTTATAACTTCATTTCATATATGCCATACTGTAAGAAGAATACAAATAATTGAGGTGAAAGAAATGTCTATCAATGAAAAGGTAGAGCTTGCGACGTTTGCGGGAGGTTGCTTTTGGTGTATGGTTTCACCATTTGAAGAGATGGAAGGGGTTATAAGAATCATTTCTGGTTATACAGGTGGTCATAAAGAAAATCCAACTTATAAAGAAGTTTGTTCTGAAACGACAGGACATTATGAAGCAGTTCAAATTACATTTGACCCAGATAAAATGCCGTATGAAAAATTATTAAATATGTATTGGAGACAAATTGATCCAACAGATGCGGGTGGACAGTTTCATGATCGTGGGCAATCATATGAAACAGCTATCTTTTATCATAATGAAGAGCAACGGAAACTAGCTGAAGTATCGAAAAAGGAGCTTGCTGAGAGCGGGCGTTTTTCTAAACCAATTGTTACGAAAATTATTCCAGCATCTACATTCTATCCAGCTGAGGAGTATCACCAAGATTATCATAAGAAAAATGCATTCCGTTATGCATTGTATCGCCAAGGATCAGGACGTGATGCATTTATTAAAAAGCATTGGCCAAAAGATAATGCACATTTAAAAGAACAATTAACGGAGATGCAATTTTATGTAACGCAGGAAAACGGAACAGAACCTCCATTTCAAAATGAGTATTGGGATCATAAAGAAGAAGGACTATATGTAGACATCGTGTCTGGTGAACCGCTATTTACTTCCTTAGATAAATTTGATAGTGGCTGTGGTTGGCCAAGCTTTACAAAGCCTGTTATGGCAGCCAGTGTAAAAGAAAAAATTGACCTTAGTCATAATATGACGCGTACAGAAGTAAGAAGCAGGGAAGGCGATTCACATCTTGGCCATGTTTTTCCAGATGGACCAGGACCAAACGGTCTTCGCTATTGCATTAATTCAGCAGCACTTCGATTTATTCCAAAGGAAGACTTAGAAAAAGAAGGATATGGAGATTTTCTAATCTTGTTTCATCAAAAAAAATAACCTCGCGATTGCGAGGTTATTTTACTGTTTTCTTTCTAAATTTGCTGAGCACTTCATATACAATCGGAACAATGAGAAGTGTTAGTAATGTTGAACTTGTTAATCCGCCAATTACTGTTACCCCAAGTCCTTTTGAAATTAAACCGCTACCTTCAAATCCAAGTGCAAGAGGAATTAAAGCACCAATTGTTGCGATGGCAGTCATTAGAATTGGTCGTAAGCGCGTTGAGCCGGCTTCTAATAATGCTTCACGTGTTGATAAGCCTTCTTGTTCCTTATGAATGACACGGTCGATAAGCACGATTGCATTCGTGACAACAATACCGATTAACATAAGCGCACCAATCATTGCCGATACACTTAATGTTTCACCTGAAATGAGTAGAGCAACAAGTGCCCCGATAATTGTAAATGGAAGTGAGAATAAAATCGCAAATGGTGCAAGTGCGCCGCCAAATGTCACAACAAGAACGAAGTATACAATGGCAATTGCCGCTAACATCGCTAATCCAAGTTGTGTAAAGGATTCTTGAATATCTTTTGTAACACCGCCCATAGAAACTTCTACGCCAGAAGGAAGGTCCATTTTATCTATTTCCTTTTGAAGTGCCGCAGATGCTTTAGAAACGTCATCAGATGTTATTTTTGCGTTTACGGATGCGTAAATACGCCCATCACGATGTGTAACTGTATTGGAAGTTTCGCCTTCTTTCACAGTCATAACATCCTTAACAGCTACTTCGTTGCCAAGTGGGGTTTTCACTTTACGATTTGTTAAATCATCAATTGCTTCATAATCATGTTTATCTGCTTCTACATAAACATTGATATCTTTACCATCTTTTTTTATTGTCGTAAGAACAGGACGGTCATGTTGATTAGAAAGTTCCATGCCAACTTGAGCAGCAGTTAGCCCCATTTTACTTAATTTTTGCTGATCTGCGACTAACGTGTACTCTGCATATGTTTTGGAAAGGCTAGAATCGATATCTTTCAAATCCTTTTCTTTCTTCATGATATTTTGAATATCTTTCACGACAGGTTTGATGTCTTCTAAACGATCTCCGTATACGTATAGCTTAATTTCATTGCTGCCTCCGCTAGCTCCGAAGTCTTGGCTTTTCCATTCACCTTTTCCTGTCATCTTTTGTAAATCTTTCATCACCTGTTCTTTTTCTTTCTCAAAGTTTTTTATGTCATTATCGTATTGAACAAAGAACATAGCTTGATTTGTTTTACCTGGGCTCATTGGGTTTTCTCCGCCTAATGAGAACTGAATGGTTTTTACATCTTTTTTATTTTGAAAGTGTGTTTCGGCTTTTGTTGCGATTGCTTTAACGTCTTCTAATGTTTGCCCTGGATCAGGGTTATAGGTTGCAATCATCATTTTTTCTTCTTCATCTGGTAAGAAGCTTACACCGATAACTGGTACAAGTGCAAGACTACCAACCAATAGAAGAACAGCGATACTAGATGTAATGATTTTATGATTAAGTGCCCAATTCAGTACGCGCTTGTAGCCGTTTGCTAATTTACTTGGTTTCTCTTTATGGTGTACCTCTTTTTCTCTCATACTTTCTTTCTTAAATAAAGAATGAGCTAACATCGGTACAATGGTGATGGCCACAAGTAACGAAGCGAGTAATGCAAATACGATCGTTAAGGCAAATGGTAAGAACATTTCACCAATCATACCTTTTACAAGCCCAAGAGGTAAAAATACCGCAATTGTTACAATTGTTGAAGACATAATAGGAATAAACATTTCTTTTGTTGCTACGCGAATTAAGTCTTTTCCGCGTAATGGTTCTTCTGGTAAAGACATGCGGCGGTAAATATTTTCAATTACAACGATTGAATCATCGACAACGCGTCCAATCGCAACTGTCATTGCCCCAAGTGTCATAATATTGAGTGTAATATCCATTTGCTTCAATACTAAAATAGCAATGAGTAAAGAAAGCGGAATGGAAACAACAGAAATTAATGTTGTTCGAATGTTTCGTAAGAACAACATGATAATAATGATAGCAAAGATGGCACCAAATATTGCTTTGCTAAGCATCGTATCAACTGATTTTTCAATCGGTGTACCTTGATCGAATGTCGAAATAATCTCTAAATCTTTATATTTTTTTTCAATATCTTTCACTTTATCTTTTACAGCATTTACAACATCAACTGTATTTGCATCAGTTGCTTTTACAACTTGAATACCGATCGCTTCTTTACCATTTGTACGAGAAATGGATTCAGCTTTCCCAACTTCTTTCACATCAGCGATTTCTTCAAGGTTGACAGTTGGAATACCAGCAGTCATGCCCGGATTCATTTGTGGTGCTTCTGTTTGAGGAGAAGAAGTCGCTCCGGGCCCACTTTGGTTGCTTGCTGCTGAAATAGTAGGGATCTTCATTTCTTTTAAGGCTTGAACTGTTGTTATATTTCCATCTACAACAACTGATTTTTCGCTATCTTTAAATGTGTATAGACCAAGTGGCAGAGATACATCAGAACCTTTAATGATATTTTTAACCGTATCCTCACTTAAGCCTAATTCTTTCATTTTATCTTTTTTAAAGACGAGTTGTACTTCATCTACTTGTTGTCCTGAAATTTGAACAGAGGCAACACCATCAAGGCCTTTTAACGCTGGAACAATACTTTTTTCAACCTTTTCAGTTAAAGTAGCTAAAGGTTCGTCTTTACTCGCTACACTTAATGCAATAACAGGAAAGGCATTAAAGTTTACACGAGAAACCTTTGGGTCCTTTACGCCTTCCGGTAGTTTTACATTAGCGATTGCTTCTTTTACTTCAGTTTCAGCTTTCTCCATATTTTTATCAAAATCATATTCTACTTGAATAGAAGATGCATTTTGATAAGAGGAGGAGCTTACAACGTTCACCCCGTTTAAATTTTGCAGTTGCTCTTCCATCGGCTTTGATATTTTATCTGCAACTTCTTGCGGAGTAGCTCCAGGATAAACCGTTGTTACTGTTACAACAGGGGTGGTGATATCAGGAATTGTTTCTAATTTCATATTTAAACCAGAGTAAATTCCCGCAGTGGTAACAATAATGGTTAATAGCCAAACTGCGAACTTATTTTTTAACGAAAAGTTAATGATCTTGTTCATGTTTGCGCTCCCTTATTATGTATTGACCAATCGGTCAGTCTAACACATAATATAACTGACTGAATGGTCAGTCGTCAATAAAAAGAAATGTTATAATACTGTTAAGATAAAGTGGAAATAACAACTATAATGTAAAATTATGATGTAAAGTTCTATTAGGAGAGAAAATATGAAAGAAAAAGAACGCTTAATTATTGAAATGGCAATGAAGTTATTTGCAGCGAAAGGTGTTAACGCAACATCCGTACAAGAAATCGTGACAGCGTGCGGGATATCAAAAGGAGCTTTTTATTTATATTTCAAATCAAAAGACGAATTGCTTCTAGCTACTCTTAAATATTATTATGAAAAAATTCAAAGTAAAATGATGAAAATTGACAAAGAATCATTACTACCACGCGAAAAATTTGTCAAACAATTATATTGTCAGTTTCATGATATACAAACGCATAAGGAATTTATTATTATGCATGCAAGGGAGAATGCAATTCCATTTAATAAAGAAGTAGAAGCATTTATGATGAACATGAAAATGGAGTCACATGCATTTTATCGAAATAGTATATTGTCTATTTATGGTGAAAAGGTCACTCCGTATTTGTTAGATCTTGTAGTGATAGTAGAAGGGATTTCCCGAGCGTATTTAGAATTAATCATTTTAAATGAAACAGAAATTAATTTAAATCATGTTTCCACATTTATTTTAAAAAGAATGGATGACATTGTAGAAGGTCTTGTAAATTCTGGTGAGGAACCTGTTTTGCATGAAGAACAATTAGGACAACTTCTTTGCAGTTCAGACTTAATAAAAGAGCAAGTGAAGGAACAATTTCTACAGGAAATTATTATGTTTAAACGTAATTTAGCTGATGAATTAGAAAATGATGAGTTATTAGTTACATTGGATGTTTTAGAAGCAGAAATGAGAGTAGCAAATCCAAGAATACCAGTGATTCAAGGAATGTTAGCAAATTTAAAGCGTTACGATAATTTAATGGATTTTCGACTTCGATTAGCGAAATATTATGAGATAGATATAATTTAAAATCAATAGAGGTGAATCATAACAGATCCACCTCTATTGATTATTTGTCAGATTGTGCCCATTCTTCTACATTCCAAACTTTTGTTACCCAATCTTGGTAAAAGTCAGGTTCGTGACATACAAGAAGAATCGTTCCTTTGTATGCTTTCATTGCTTTTTTTAGTTCCTCTTTTGCTGTTACATCCAGGTGGTTTGTTGGCTCGTCAAATAGTAACCAGTTACTTTCTTTACCCATGAGCTTACATAAACGAACTTTTGCTTGCTCACCACCGCTTAATTGACTCAATGGGCGCGTAATATGTTCATTTTTTAAACCGCATTTTGCTAACATTGCTCGAATTTGATGTTGATCTAAATTCGGGAATGTATTCCAAACATCATCGATAGGTGTTATATGATCAGCTTTTACTTCTTGTTCGAAATATGCTGGTTCTAAGAAGTCACCAAGGCTTGTTTTTCCGCTTAATGGCTTAATTTTACCTAAAATTGTTTTTAATAATGTTGATTTCCCAACACCATTACATCCAACAATTGCAATTTTTTCACCGCGTTCAATTGTCATTGTTAGTTTCGGCAATAGTGGATGTGTGTAACCAATTTCTACATCTTCTCCTTCAAAGACAAAGCGGCTACTTGCGCGAGATTCTTTGAAAGAGAATTCAGGTTTAATCGCGGTTTCTGGACGATCGATTCGCTCCATGCGATCAAGCTGTTTTTGACGGCTTTTTGCTCGGCCTGTTGTAGAGTAACGAGCCTTATTTTTCGAGATGAACTCTTCTTGCTTTTTAATAAATTCTTGCTGTTTTTGATACGCTTGTAAATGTTGATTTTTATTGATTTCAGCTAGTTCTAAAAACTTCTCATATGTCGCTGTATAACGCGTCATTTTGGAGAATTCTAGATGGAAAATGACATCCACACATTTGTTCATAAACTCTGTATCATGAGAGATTAACAAGAATGCATGCGGGTATTCTTTTAAATAGTTTGTTAACCATTGAATGTGTTCAACATCTAAATAGTTAGTAGGTTCATCTAGTAATAATACTTGTGGTTGTTCAAGCAGTAACTTTGCAAGCAATACTTTTGTACGCTGCCCACCACTTAATGCAGAAACATCACGATCTAGACCAATTGCATCAAGACCGAGGCCACGCGCAGCTTCTTCAACTTTAATATCTAGTAAATAGAAACCACCAGCTTCAAGGGCATCCTGAATATTAGCCATTTGGTCTAAAAGCGCTTCTAATTCTTCCGGTGTCGCTGTAGCCATTTTTTCTGTAATGATATTTAATTCTTTTTCTTTCTCAAATAAAGGTAAGAAGGCATCTGTTAGAACGTCACGAATTGTTCGGCCAGGTGTTAAGATTGTATGCTGATCTAAATAGCCATAATGTGTACCAGGCGTCCACTCGATGCGCCCTTGGTCATGAATAAGTTGTCCAGTAATAATATTCATAAATGTTGACTTTCCAACACCATTTGCACCAACTAATCCAACATGTTCATTCGCTAATAAACGCATGGATACATCTTTAAAGAGAGTACGATCACCAAATGTGTGTCCTAAATTTTCAACTGTTAATAAGCTCATAGTATCCTCCGTCCATTTCAAAATAGTATCTTGAATCATGATACTAAATTCTCGAATATAATGCTATCCTTTCAGAATGTATAATTTTTCAAGAAAAGGTTGCGTATTTTATAAAAAGGAATATATATGAAGAAAAATGTTATGTAGGGATTATGATAGTAAAAAGTTACTTCTAGATGATATAGAAGTAACTTTTTCTTTTTCCTATTAGACTTTTTGTTTTACTTCACTTACTTTTTTCTCTGCCACAATAAAATGTGGTCTGCGTTTTGTTTCATAGTAGATACGGCCAATATATTCACCAATGACGCCTAAGAAGATGAGCTGGATACCACCGATGAATAATATAGCGGAAATTAAAGTGAAGTAACCAGGTACATCAATTCCATCGATCATAATCTGTATAAATGTCGTGATTACGTATAAGATTGCTAAAAGTGTTGTTAGTAATCCAAGGTATATAGATAAGCGTAATGGTTTATTATTAAAAGAAATAACGCCATCTATTCCGTAATTCAACAACTTAGAAAAAGTCCATTTACTTTCTCCATCAGAACGTAATACATTTTCATATTCAATGATTAATTCTTTAAATCCAATCCAGGAGAATAAACCTTTAGAAAATCGATTGTATTCGCTTAAAGAGAGTAATGAATCTACTGCTCTTCTACTTAAAAGTCTAAAATCGCCGATACCATCGACTAATTCAATATCAACAAACGTATTCATAACTTTGTAGTATAGACGGGAGATGAAAGAACGCATAGGGGAATCACCTGTTCTTGTTCTTTTTGCAATCACTTGGTCATATCCGTCATTGTAACCTTCTAACATATCCTTTATTAAAGCAGGCGGGTGCTGTAAGTCAGCATCCATAATAACAACTGCATCGCCTGTAGCATATTTTAAGCCAGCCAACATGGCAGCTTCTTTTCCAAAGTTTCTGCTAAATGATATATAGTGTACAGCTGAATCTGAATTTGCTAAATCTCGTAAAATATCCAATGTATCATCTTTACTACCATCATTAACAAAAACAAATTCATAATCGGTATCTAATTTATGAACTTCAAGAGAAGTTTCTGAATAAAAAGCTCGAAGTACTTTTTCTTCATTGTAACAGGGTACTATTATTGAAAGAGTCATCTTTGACCCTCCTTGTTTGTAATAGTGCTATGATTCAGGATATTCCTTATTTGAGAAGAAGGAATAGCCCTAACTGGATGTATGTTTACTTATTGTTGTGTAAAAAGGTAAGCTCTTTATTTCTTTTTTTGCGTCCGAAAAATAATAAAGTGGAGCAAATGATGAATGAAATAATGGATATAATCAAACCTAATTTGAAGTAAGGTGTGACATACTTCATTTCAATTATATGAGATCCTTTTTGAATTGGAACGCCTATGAATGCAGAGTTTGCTTTCGTAAATTCTGTCTCTTTCCCATCTACTTTTATAGTCCAACCTTTACTATATGGAACAGACAGATAGAGTAATCCGTCTTTACTTGAGTTAACTTGACCTTTTAAATAGTTATTTTTATAAGAGATATTTTGAAGTCTATTTTCAGTTAATTTTTTAGTTTTTTCTTGGATGTTTTCGTAATTCACAATGTTGACTTGCAGGTCTTGTAACTCATATTCACCTGGTCCAGGGATTTTATCAGTAATAGAAATCGTCAATTCGTTTGGATGATTGTTCTTTCCAAGATTATAAACAAATCTTTCTAATGGGTATGCATATGCACCTGCATCGTCTCCTTTACTCATGTCTTTTCCATTCACAATTGCATGGAAGGAGCCTTTATTTTTAATTTTTAATTCCACAAGAAGGTCTCCTACAACATTAGGTGGATCAATAGGTACTATTATGCGACCATCTTCATGAACCGTAAGCATATTGTTATTGTTTTCAATATTTTCGAATTGGATCTGCTCGGTTTTAATCGGTACTGGTTTGACATCAAGCCTTTTTGTATCAAAATGTTTTAATGAAAAATCTTTTATGTTATCAACGACTACAGCATCCAACAACAATTGATCTCGCTCAGCAAAGTTTAGTTTAGAAAACTCTTTATCATCTATCCCTGATTCATACACATATCCTAATGGCAACGCATATTCATTTTTATAAATGTTATATGGCCCTACTTGTTTTAATTGTTTATAGCCATAAGGAATATTAGCTGCATCGGTATCTGCGCTTAATATGTAATATTTCACACCTAACATATTTTCAAGAAGGAGTCGGTTATCTAATTGGAAAAACATAGAAGGTGTATCGAATCCTTGAAAAACATTGTATTTATTTTTCATAAAGTCATGAACATAATAATTGATTAGGCTATGATAAGCACTTGCACCATGATATTCCTGAAGCATTGGTGTATTACGAAGGCTGCCCGGATTAATAATACGGTAAAAATCTTTATCATGATCTTGAATATAGCGAATAGCAGCAATTTCATCTTGATTATCGTATCCAGATGCATGTAAAGATTCTTTTGTAACATTTCGTTGTCCAAAGGGTTTGCTTAGTACATTTTCTGAATACATGTAATTGATAAAAATTACATTGATAAGAACATTTAGGATCACTAAGAACTGTAAGAAAATTTTAGACAGATAGCGCCATAAACATATTGTGAGGATAGAAATTACGATGACACTTATCAGCATATGATCGACTTCGTCTAATGGCTGATCATTGATGTTTACTTTTCTCATGAATGCATAAATGAACAAGCCAGTAGCTAACAATGCACTTATGAGATACATCAATTTATTCTCTTTTTTATGAAGGAGCATCCAGTCTAAAATGTACGCAACCGTTTGGGCAATTATAAATGAAAATAAATAGTACCAGCGATATTGCATAGCGGAAAAACCATTAAAAACAGAATAAGTATATGGAATCATGTAAAGAATAAGCATAAAGAATGTAAATAATACTTTATTCAATACGAATTTATCACGTATAAATAAACCGATTATAATTAAGAATAAAATCAAGACAGGAAGTGCTAATTGATAGTATTCCGCGTTATTGATGAAGAAAATACTTTCCAGCAAATTTTTATAAAATGTCTCTTCAAAGAATAAAGGAATATCAAATTTCTTTGTGAGTCGATCAGCATTAAATACAGCATTTACAGATGGAAGAAAGAATACGGCTACTAAACCGAGTGATAATCCATATAAAAAAGTAATCCTAATATAGTAAGTTAGGAAAGATTGAATCGTTTTATTTTGCTGTGTCGTAAAGTATTGAAAAAATGCATAAATATAAATGAAAATACTGGTTATAAAAGCAAAATAAAAGTTAGATGCTAGCATTAAAGCGGTAGCAAATAGGAATAGTCCTTTTTTTCTTTCTATAATATATCGATCGAATCCCCATAATACGAGTGGTAGAAAAACGATAGCATCCGCCATAAAATCCCAAAGTAAAGAGTGACGAATAAAAGTAATACATCCACCGTATATAATGGCAGAAATAAAAGATGAAAAGGTTGTTTTATGGTGATAACGCAAAGAACCGTACATAAAGAGCATCGCTAAAAAACTTTTGAAAATGCTCATATATAATTTCATATCATAGATTTGCTCTATATTTAACTTAGGAAGCAATAATGTGATCCAAAAGAATGGCGCCGTACTATAGTAATAACTGAATTCTCCAAATAAGTCGCCGCCTAATCCATAATTCCAGGACCAAAAGAAATTACCATCTTTAAAAGCATGTTGCAGGAGAAAAGTAAAGAATCCGAATTGAGATAATGCATCTCCTGAACCAGAAAATATTTGATCTGATGTTAAAAAGAAGTAATGAAAAATAAAAGCACATAGTAATAACAATGGAATGATAATAAAAGTGCTTTTATGGAAAAAGGTCTTATTGTCTTTTTCAAAATACATGAAAATTCGAGTTCCTCCCTTTAAATCAAAGTCGTTTTATATCATATTTAATTAGCGTAAATCATGTAAAAACACACCGTTTATGGACAGGGTGTGTTTTTAGTTTTTGCGTGAAAAGATATACTTTTCATACATTGGATTATGATGGATATCTATCTTTCAGTATAAAGTATTATCAGAAAGTAAGTCAATTTAACCTAGAAGCATCATTACGGTGATTTACCCCTGTTATTCATGGACAGTAAGGCGTCGCCAATGTCTACGAAATAAAATAAAAACTTCAATGTCCTTTTCATATCATAAGATGAAAAAAGGACGTTGAAGTTTAAGCTTCTTTACGAAGTACCTTTTTATTTACAAATTCTAAAATTAATTTACGGATTTGTGGATCAATAACAAGTCCAATCATACCAAATAATAAGCCTGTAAGTATGAGAGCAACTAATGACGGTAGAGTAACGAATATCATACGATATGCGCAATAGCTAATAGCAAAGGCTAAGGAGTTAAAGAGAATTCCTTTGAATAGAAGTTCAATACCTTTATGAATAAATAGAGTAAATCCGATTAACAAGGTAACTTCTGTAAGAATAGCTGAAGTGGCAGCTCCCATCATTCCGAATTTACTACCTAATACAATATAGCTAATGATGGCAACGACTAAACCAATTGCCATTGTTAATGTACGCTTCCATTGCTGACCAATCGTTGTTAAGTTATCAGCAAGGGGATAGTTAATGGATTGTAAAATAACCATAAATGCTAAAATGGCGAGGGCATTACCAGCTGGTGCATACTCTTCGCCCAATAAGCTAACAATCCAAAAATTTGGATCAGCAATAAATGGAATCGAAATCCCCATTCCTAAAAATGACATCAACTTTAATTCAAAATGTGATAGCTTTCGATGTTCTTCCACATTTTTCTCATTTCCAAAAGCAAATAGTTTCGGATAAAATGCTGCGGCGATGACACCAGGGATTTGATAAAGAACAGCTGGGATTTTGGATGCAGCACCGAAAAATCCAACCTGTTTTAATGTTGATACTTTTTCCAAAATAATCGGACCAAGCTGTGGCAATAGCATAATAATAATGCCATTAATTGTGAAAACGAGCAGTTGATCTAAAATTCCGGGGTCCCAGCCCTTATGAATCGTTGTATAACGAGTTACCATTATAAAGGCAATCAGTCCTGTTACAAGGCTTGACGCTCCATACATTGCTGCAACCATCATAAGTGACCACTTAAAGCTCATGCCGAGTAAAAGTGCCACTGCTGCTGTTACACCTTGTAATACAGAGATAATAGCAGTAAATTGCATGCGTTCTGTTACTTGGAAGTAAGCCATTCCGACACCTTGTAAAGTGGCACCAAACATTGTTGGCAATACAACTAAATATACCATTGCACGTAAATAAGCATTATCATAGAAAAATTGTGCGAAAATGGCAAAGAGAATCGAAATAATAACGGCTAAAATGAAGCGAACGCGTAGATAACTGCTGATAAGCTCGCTAATATTAGCGTTTTGTTTTGTCCCCTCACGCATAAAAGTATGTGTTAAACCAGCATCTGTAAAGTAACAAATGACAGCAGAAACAGCTAGTGCCGCTGTAAACATACCATAATCATGAGGTGAAACATATCTTGCAAAGAGAATGGTTGCAATTGCAAGTACAAACCGAACGATAATATTTCCTACAAAAAGATAGGATGCATTTTTTAGGATTTTATTTGTTTTCATTGCAAATACCTTTCTATTCTTTGGACGCTGTATGTCCAGTTTATAAAATGGAAAGAATGTGTAGCATGATTCTGTTTTAAGAAAACAGAAACTTCATTCGAACAAACCAAAGCATTGCATATAATTTTTTGCTTCGTTTTCCGTTTTTAGAATAAATTTTACGGCAATATTTCTTTATATCCTGTTTGATTAATTGAACTTGTGACTTTTCTAGTTTTGCATTCTCTTTAATATAGATACAAGCATTATTGATAACAGTATATGGGAATAGATATGTTTCAATCATTTGAATCAGTTCCTCAGAGTCTCTTGTTATCAAATCTGAAAATTTATGATGAATCCAGTCATTCATTCGATGAAATACTTCTAATTCTTTTTTTGTTTTTAATTCATAATCTTTATATTTAGAAGATAGATTTCCTTCTGATAAGATTCGATAATAAGTTAAATATTCCGCTACATAGCACACGTTTGTGACACTCATGAGTTTAAATAAAAATTCTAAGTCTTCTCCCCAACTGCAGCCAGGTGTAAAACGGATATCATGATTCATAACGATAGAGCGTTTAAAAATCCACGTACTTGTTTGGGCAACAACTTGATGTGTTAAAAAGGCTTTTGTCATATCGCCTTTTATAAAGTTGGTTACATGTTCTACCTTCTCACCTGTTTCTTCATAGAAGTTCATATAGCCGCAATAACAAGCATCCATATTGTTTAAATGCATACTTTGTACTTGCTTTTCTATTTTACTTGGATGCCATAAATCATCGCTATCAAGAAAAGCAACATATTCACCATTAGCGTGCTCAATTCCTGTATTACGAGCAACAGATACACCTTGATTTTTCTGATGGATATAGCGAACCTTCTCTGGATGTTTTCGCTGAAGTTCTTTTACAATTGTGGGTGATTGATCTTTACTACCATCATCTACAACTATAATTTCAATGTTTTGATAAGTTTGATTTAGTATAGATTGCATCGTTTCTTCAATATACTTTTCCGCATTATATAGCGGGATTACAACAGAAACGAGTTGTTTTTGTTCCGTCATAGCGTTTTATCTCCTCTAGTTTTTTATGTTTTGTATCATATATACAAGCCTTTTATAAAGGAAGAAGATTACAAGAACATCTGTATAAGTTTACCGCATATAAACTTTGTAAATCAACTTTACTAATTATTATACCTTGTTTAAAAGAGCGGATGTTATATAATAGTAATAATTTAGATGGGAATGTCATTTGCTCTGTTGTAACAAAGAGATGTACGTATGTAACCAAAGGGAGGGACTTCCATGTTAGAACAGCCGACTCAAAAGGTCAAATGGGCTCTTTTGAGTATGATTTTGCTTATAGGATTTTTGTTTCGCTTTTTGACTTTAACAACGTATGGTGTTGACTTAACAATTGCTAGTGATGATATAGGTTACCAAAATAGTGCAAAGGTTTTATTGGATACTGGTATGCTAACATATCATGACCCAGCTAAACCAACTATTCATATTATGCCAGGGCAATCGATGTTATTAGCCTCTATATTTTATCTTTTTGGTAGTGGTGCTAGTGGACTATTTATAGCTAAATTAGTAATGATGCTTTTTGGTGTAGCTAGCATTTATATGACTTATAAAATTGCCACGTACATCTTAAATCCAGCATCGGGATTGATAGCTGCGCTTCTATTAGCTTGTTATCCTCCAGAGGTAGTAGTGGAAAATTTAACATTAACAGAGGGACCATTTCTATTTTTTTCACTTGGTTTATTATATTGGAGTTTAAAGTTAGCCAATACTCACGCAATGAAAGACCTTTTCATTGTATTACTCTTTTATTTTTTAGCTTTGTATTTTCGGGTGCAAATCGCATTATATCCAATTTTACTCTTTGTGTACCTTTTAATAAAGCGCTATCCATTTCGTATTATGATGAAGCAAGCGATCGTTAGTTTTGTATTATTGTGTATTATCCTTGGGCCCTGGTGGGCTCGCAATTATATTCAATTTCATCAGTTTATTCCTTTAACTGCTGGAGCAGGAAATCCTTTATTACTTGGAACTTATCAAGGAGAAGGGTATCCAAAAGAAAAGGGTATGGATGAAATTGAGGGGGAATTGCATGAAAAATATCCTCATATTGAGGCGCATGAATTTATGCAAATGGAGAAAGAGATTGCAGTGAATCGCATGAAGGAATGGTGGCGTACAGATAAAGAATCTATGCTAAGAAGTTATCTTGTTTTAAAACCAGAAATTCTATGGGAAAAGCCTTATTATTATCCAGGTCATAATATAAAGATATTTGATATTTCAGGGGAAGGTATGAAAGGATTTTTTGAGTTTATTAAACAATTATTTTTCATTTGTACAATTCTTTCATTCGTATTATGTTGGAGAAAATGGAGAGAGTATATATTTTTATGGATTCTTCTTCTTTTTCAAACATATTTCACGTCTTTATATGTTGCCTATGAACGCTATGCACTACCATTAATGCCGCTTTTATTTATTATAATAGGAATAGGAATTACAGTGGCTATAATGAAAGTAAGAAAACTCTTTTTAAAGAAAGAGTCTACTGTGACAGGGTAATAAAACCCCCTTCTATTTTATGGAAATAGAAGGGGGTATTTAAATTTGGAAATAGATTGTTTATTGTTCGTTTAAGCGAGATAATTGTTGTTCTTGGCTTTTTAATTGTTGTTCTTTATGCTCTAATTGTTGTTTTAATAATGCGTAATCTTGCGTTAATGTGACAAGTTGATGATGAAATTTAGAAATCTTTCGCGTTAAGTCAAAAATTAACACGAAGCAGAATAAAAGCCCGAATAAAAATAAGACAGATGGAGGATACTCCACTTTTAACAACTGGCCAATCCAATTTATAATCTTATCTGTAGAGCTTAAGATAGCCATAGAGATACAAACAAAAATCCATAAAATAGAGTACTTTGTTTCCAAAGTTCCTTGACGGATAGAATTAATAATTAGAAAAAATAATAATAGAATAAAGATAAATGAAAAGGTAATTATAGGCATTCATTATCAACCTTTCACGATTTTTTGCATTAAGATAGCTAGACTTACTTTAATCATGTAATATGCGGATTTAAGAGGTGTAATAGAAGATTGTCCACCTTGTCTTTCTTGCATATTGACAGATATTTCGTTAATGCGAAGTTTTTTCTTTTTTAAGTGAATCAGAACTTCGGGTTCTGGATAATCCTTTGGATAATTATGTGCAAAAATTTTAATCACTTCACGATTAATAGCACGGTATCCAGAAGTTGGATCCATAAATGTTTGTTTTGTTAATAGTTTTAATAAGGCAGTGAAATAGAAAATGCCAATTCTTCGTGAAATGCTACCTTTATATGCTGTTTTTTCTGTAAAGCGAGAACCTAACACCATGTCGCATTCATCTTCAGCAATTGGTTTGATAATTTTGTATAAATCATCAGGATTATGTTGTCCATCGGCGTCGAACTGAATTGCAATGTCATATCCATTTTCATAAGCATATTTGTAACCAGTTTGTACAGCGGATCCAATCCCTAAGTTGTATGGTAAATTTACAAGATGTACAGGAAAATTTTTTACGATATCAGATGTTTTATCTTTTGAACCATCATTTATGACACAAATACTAAGTTGTGAAAAATGTTGTTTTAGTTTTAAAAGTCTAGTTAGCGTATCAGCGATTGCTTCCTCCTCGTTATAAGCAGGAATAATAATCAATGTTTTTGGTATTGAAATTGGCACCTCAACAGACATTATCGCACCATCCCTTGTATATTTAATATATTATAGTTCTTTTTAAATGCACTTTATCTAATATACCACTAATAGTATACCAAAATAAAGGACAAGCTGAAGTGGGATTTACAAAGAAAAGGGAGTATATTCCATTTTTTTCAGTTGGTAAGACTTCACTTCAACATTCCGTAAAAGTAAGGAAGTTAGATAGAAGAGATATGAAGCCCTAGAATAAAGAAAGTTCTACTTCATCAATCTTGATTTTATTTATTATTATTTTATTGTAATAAAAAAATACATGCAAAGAAAAGGAATCATCTTTGCATGTACGAGAAATTATATATTCCACGGTTTATTTAAAGTTAATACTTCAGCCATTTCTTTACTTTTTAAACGACCTTTTTTACGATTTTCTGCACGCTCTGCACCAGTTGTATAGAGCCAATGTTCTTCATCAGTTTCTGGAAGTACTTGTGGCACAGAAGATGGTCTGCCATCTTTTAGTGCAACGAATGTGATGAAACAAGTGGCAGCAATACGACGTTCACCAGATAATAAATTTTCTGCGACGACCTTTACGAATACTTCCATGGAAGATTTTCCTGTGTAACATACAAACGCTTCATAACAAACAGAATCAGCTTGATGAATCGGTGTTAAGAAATCGACAGAATCAATAGATGCTGTTACACAATGCTTACGGCTATGTCTAGCTGCTGCAATCGAAGCAACGCTGTCAATTTCTGCTAATAATTTTCCGCCAAATAAAGTTTGATGATTGTTTAAGTCATTTGGAAAAACTCTTGTTGTTTTAATTGCTTTTGATTCCCTCATAAATTTTTTTTCCATATAACCATCTCCTATTTTCTGTTTTCAATCAGAGTGCTATGTTTTTTAGTATAAAAGGAATGTAATATTTGTCGGATTTTACTTCCGTTATAAATAAGTAAAATATGATAGGAAAGGAAGAATCACACTTTCGTATTTGTATGCATGTAACTGAAAGAAAATTTATTTTTATATAGATTGTAGTGTAAAAGAGGTTTCGCTTACATTGCAAGTAAAAAATGATGAACTCCCGATTTGTCATATAAATTCCCTATCAGCTATGTACTCATTCATGATAGAATCGTTTTGTCATAACTGGAGATAGAGGTGCTATGGACATATGAATCAAATCCAAACAGGTTTTTCATCTTTTTTTAGCAAAATGATTATTGGGTTACTGCTCGTGTTTTATGGTTATTCTTGGTGGTCATCTTTTGACGCGGCAAAGCAATTTTTTGGGGGAAGTACAACGAGTATGGTGATTGTGTTTATTATATTTGTTATACTTCTTTTATTGATTGCATCTATTTTGCAATATCGTTTTACAAATCAACAATTTCTTATTTTTCTCGTTAGCATAACGATTCTTGTTAGGCTTGGATTCGTTCTATTTGGAGACGCCCCGCTTATAGGCGATATGAAGTCGATGTATGAGTCTGCAAAACAAGTTGCGCTTGGAAATCGTATTGGTGCTGTTGCACAATTGCCTTTTATTCTTTACCAATCACTATTAATTCGTATATTTGGAGATACAATCTTCGTTTTACAATTATGCAATATTTTATTTTGTACCGGAACTGCATTTTTCATTTACCGAATAGCATCTATTGTATTTCAAGAAGAGTGCGGACGTATCGCGGCGGTCGTTTATGCTTTATATATCCCAAACATTCTTACTAGTGCTCTCTTAACAGCAGAACCGTTAGCAACATGTTTATTTTATTTTGCTTGTTATATCCTTTTACATAAAGGTTTGAGTCATTCTTATATGTGGATTTTTTCTGCAATTTTATTAGCATTCAGTAATATGATTCATCCTGTAGGTATCTTTTTAATGATCGTTGTGTTCGTATATGTCATGTTAATCGAAGTGTTTCAGGCATTACAAAAACAAAGTGTACTACTAAAAATGATAGGTCTAATTGTTATGTTTTATGTGATGCACTTTGGGATAAGCTATTGGATGCAAACGATAGGAATGCCTCAATACACAATCTCTAATGAGGCATATGTACAATCAGTCTTAATCGGAGAGCGTAATAATCAGCAGCAGGAAATGAAAAGTTCAAATATAAAGGAACATATCGATCAACAGTTGAATGAGATAGAGGTTGAGCGGTATGCTTTTCTAAAGCCAAGCATAGATCAATTATCAAGCGAAGGAATGAATTTTGTACTGTTTAAGTATGAGAAACTTACATATATCGTTATTACCTTATTTACAGCAATTGCTCTCCTGCATTTGATGATTAGAAAGCAGAAAAATGAGGGATACATGCTATTTATATTGCTTATTGTTGGATATATTGGGATGAAACTTTTTCATTCTAATACCGTATATGAAAATTTAATACTACCTGGGTTATTTATTGTACAAAGCCTTGGAGCTTATATGAGTTATTTCTATTGTCAAAAAATCTTTTTTAAAAAATAAAGTGAAACGCAAAGAAATAACTGAATATGTATTCGCAGATGCAAAAGAAAAGCATGGCATGCGTTGGACAACGTTAAGGGGACTTAAGAAATTGTCAATGCAGGCGATGCTTACTTTCGCTTCCATGAATTTGAAGAAGACAGCCTAAATTATAGGGCTAGTAGAGCACAACTCTCATTACTATGAAGAAAAGTTCTTATAAAATCACAAAAGGGGTTCGGAATGAGAACATTCCGAACCCCTTTTGTCGACAAACTGAAATGGGCTGTCCTACAATATGGAAGATAGAGTAAACACTATATAAGAAATGAATGTAAGAAAAACAAGAAAACATATAAACTGAGTATTAGATACATGCTGTGCTATTCTTTTTTTCATGTTAATTGGTTTTATTTTTTTAATGTGAATTATCAAGTTGAAACTCACCTTTCCAAGATCCAGCTACTTTTCCAATTTTATTTATATTTACATCTAATGTAAGGGGTTGTTTAAAAGCGTCTTTTTCTTCAGGGCTTGCAACAAATGTAATAACACCTTCTGGTTTATCATTATCACGAACGCCTAAATGTTCCAATTTTTTACCTGCTATGATAAGGTCAAAAGGAAGGAAATCATCTGAACCTTGGATAAAGGGTGTCTCAAATTCAAATGGTACTAAACTTCCATCCGCTTTTTCCATTCTATAATGGATTGATATACGTGAATCCGCGATATATAACTCTTTGAAATGTACTGTAATACCTTGATCTGTAATTTTTTCATCCATAGGAATATATTTGCCATTCTTCATCATATCTTGTGTGACACCATTTTCATCTTTTATTCCTTCATTTACAACCTTATCATTTGTAACTGCATCAGAAAAATATGAGGCAACATTTGTAGCCGCCACTTGTATTTGTGGAATCATTGCCGTTGTAAAAAGTCCTATTGAAGCTACTGCTGTGTAAATGAAACGTTTTGATTTTTTATTTATGTTTGTAAATAGCCCCTTTTTCTGTTGTTTTTTATGATTTATATTAGAAACATTGTCTAGTTTTGAACGATTTTCAAATGTTTTCCATGCTTGTTCTACATCAATTTTGAGTTCTTGTGGTGAATATGCCGATTCTTCATCTAGCATTACATTCTCCCATTGGTTTAATTTACTAATTTCTACTAATAAATCCTGACATGCTTCACATGTATCTAGGTGTTTTGTGAATTCTTTTCTTGTATCATGAGAAAGTTCTCCATCAATATATGTTTGAATAAATCCGATATCATTACATTTCATTTGTTATGCCTCCTCCATTTGTTTATAAATCTTGCGAAATTTCATTTTAGCTCGGACTAATAATGTTCCAATAGAAGATATTTCAATTTGAAGTATTGCTGCTATTTCTTTATATTGAAAACCAGAGAATTTCATTAGTAAAAGAGTTCGTTCTCGATCATTCATTTTATTTAATATCATTTGGACTTTTGTAATTTCTTCTTTTCTTATCCAATCATCGTCTAATGATGAAACATTTTGCACGTCATGGTATTGTATTTCTTTATTAATCTTTGCTTGATGTCTTTTTTCGGATCGTAGATGGTTATAAGCTGCATAAGTAGAAGATTTAATCAACCATCCAGGTATGTTTTCAATTGCTTTCCAATCACTATGATATAATTGTAAAAATACTTCTTGTGCTAACTCTTCAGCGATAGGTTGATTTTTAACAATCCATAGGATCTGTTTCACAGCGTAAACATAGTATTGTTTAAATATGTCTTCGAAGGTCATATCAGAAGCATGACTTTCTTTTTTTTCTATGGTTAACATGTTAGTTAAAACCTCACTTTCAATTTGATGCCTGTATTATATAGAAACCAGAAAAACAGATTTTGTGACAGTTTTTCTTCTTTTTTTATTATGTACTTAAAAAGCATTCCTCTAATTAAAAGATGAATGCAAAAAAGGGGGCTGGTGCAAAAAAAACTTTGAAATATCTGTAATTAATATCTAAAATTTGGATATTATGATACTAGTACTCTAAAAAGGACAACTTCACTTACAGGTGAAGTCTGTCCAAAGGCAGGCTTACCTCATCACAACTTGTCAAAATATGAAAAAAATAGCCCTCCATCTAACCAAAAAGGGGAGAGTGGAAGGCTATTTTTCTAAATTCTATTATTTTATGTTGTTTTTTTTCGTTATTTTCGGATGGTAAGACTCCACATTTAAGATTCGGAGTAGGTGGAATGAAATTTTTTTATCAGTAGGGAAGAGAACTCCAATGAATATTACCTAGTTAATTCCATTTGCAAATTCTCGGCAGTTAAAGCCATTTGCGAAGAATCGTCTTGAATCCTCTTCATAACCTGAGATATAACTTTTAGTTCATTTTCAATTTCTTTGTTTTGTTCTTTTGAATTTGACATATCATGAACAATTTCTTGGAAATAATGATCCGTTTCATGCATGCTAGCTGTTCCCTCAGATACAAGGGAGCTAATTTGTTCCACAGATGAGGAAACATGTATGATTTGCTTATTTGTTTTCTCAACTAGCTTTGTAACATTTGTGATAGATTCCTTCGTTTGTTCAGATAATTTACGAATTTCATCTGCCACAACCGCAAATCCTTTGCCAAACTCTCCCGCACGTGCAGATTCAATGGCTGCATTTAATGCAAGCAAGTTTGTTTGTTCAGCAATTGATTTTACAATATCGATGATTTCATTAATTTTTTTAGAAATGTCAAGAAGTTCCCTTGTGTCTGTAATAATTGTTTCCATATTAGATTGAATACTTTCCATTCGCTTATTTTGGGTGTCCAGCTGGTTTTTGCCCTTATTTGCCTTTTCTTCAGAGGTTATTGCTAACTCTGTACCTGTTTTGGCGAGTTCAACAATCTTTTCCGATTGAGTCGTTAATTGATGAATAGAGGCACTATTTTTTTCGGAAATGGCTGCAAGTTCCATGGCAATATGTTTAATCGTCATTGCAGTGATTTCTTTTTCTTTCTCATGTTCTTTTTGAATCTTTTCATATTCCGATTCATAAGCTGCAATAACAAGTTCTTGTTCGAGTGTGAACAATTTATTTATTACATTTAGAGAATAAGAGAAATCATCTATCGTTGAAATGTTTTCTTTTAAGATTTTCATAACAGAACGGAATAGTTCTTGATAGGCAGCTGTATACCATTTTCTATGTAATCCAATTTTGACATGTTTTTTAGCAATTCGAATACGACGTTCTATAAACTCTTCATCGATATTACCACCAAATAACTCCTTAATATGTTGCATTAAAGTTTGCTTTAATTTTGTTACGGAACTATAGCGTTCAATGATTTCAGTTAAGCGTGGCTGCTTTGTAATATTGCTATAAAATTTATCTGTTATCCATTCTAGTTGCTCGTAAATAAAAGGTTGTAATACTTTCACAACTTGTAGGTCTTCTTTCGTAATATGAAGCATATCCATCTGCGTCTTTAATTCAGAATTTGTCACATGGAAGGTTATTTTTTGATGTCGACTTAATTCGATAATACTTGTACTGCTATGTGAATCCTTTTTTTTGAAAGCCCCAAACATTGCTCTTTCCCCCTGTTATATAAAACGTTTTCATTTTGTATTCTTGTTTCATTATAACCATTTCTCTAATATTACTCTATATTAATATCGAATATAATAAAATAAGAGAACTTCTTTTGAAATTCTCTTAATGACCTTTAGTTATTTTCGCATGTGTTTTAAAGAAAACGGGGAAATGTACATTATATATAACTGTGACTACGCGTATGATGAATGTTACGAGTAAACAAACATAGAAAGCTAATACGTGTGCACCTAGCCCATATGTAATCAAGAAGCTAATTGCACCGAGGATGGAAGCAATGGCGTAAATTTCTTTGCGAAATACATAAGGGATGTCTTGTGCACAAATATCACGCATAATCCCTCCGCCAATACCTGTAATCACACCCATTGACACAACTAAAAAGGGAGCATCAACATGATGTAACATTGCCGCATTAGCACCGATTGCAGTGAAAACGCCTAAGCCAACCGCATCAGAAAGCATAATCACAACTTGTAATTTGTTAATACGCTCGAAAAACATACAAGTAAAGAGTGCAGATAATACACTCACAAAAAAGTAAATTGGTTTTATAAATGCAACGGGAGGTAGGTTACCAATCAAAATATCACGGATAATTCCGCCACCAAGTGCAGTAGCTACAGCTAAACAAAGGACACCAAAAAAATCTAGATCTTTCTTTAAACCAACTAATGTACCAGAAATAGCAGCGGCGATAATACCAAGAAACGTAAAGATATCGATTAATAACATGGCTTAAATCCCTTCCTCCTAAAGATATTCCAGAGAAAAAATATACACTAAAGTTATCGAAATAACAATTACTTTTCGTTACATGTCAAAAAACGTATGAAATACATAAAGAAAGCGTTTGAAAATGTCATAAAAAGAAGATATATATTGGAAGAGGAATGGATGCATAGATGAAGGAAATATGACATAAAATGAATCGTTTTATAGGTGTTTTAAATAGGTGTACTTCAATAAATGTAAATAAATAGATTTTTCATAAATCTTATTTTATATTATAGTTAAAACTGGAAATTAGTAGTATATCGATAGTGTTTATTATTATTACAAGAAGAAGGAAGGAGGTTTTTTATCCCAATGGAGAGAAGTAGGGATTGGAGCTAGGATAAAAATATTTCTCAATTTAAATATGAGTTATGTTATAATTGCTAGGTGTATTTAAATGGAATAAATAATGTCTACATGATAATGTAATGATTTTTATGGAGGTCTAAGAATGTTGACAAATCAAACTAGGATTAGGTTTGAGCAATTTTTGCTTTTTTTTATTATTTTACAACCTGTTTTAGATTTATTAACTTCGCTTAGTATTATCGTATTAAAAATAAATACAACATTCGGAGTAATGGCAAGATTTCTTGTTATGACTGTTTGTGGTATTTATATTTTATTGCAGGCAAAAGAAAAAGAGAATAGAAAGTTTTTGATTTATCTAGTAGTACTAGGTTTAGTATTGTGCCTAGGTTTTATAAATAATAAGCTAAATAAGAATCCGATTATAATGGGCGAAGAAGTTAAATTCTTTGCAAAAGCATTGTATGTGTATATTATGCTGTCTTCATACATTTTAGCTTTAAAATCATTGAAGAAACTTACAAATATTGGTGAAAAAGTTAGGGATAACATTATGTATTCTACATTAATTATCAATATTGTTATGGTTGTTTCTATTGCAACATCTACAGACTTTGGCAGTTATCAATGGATGAAAGTTGGTTCTCGTGGATGGTTTTATGCTGGAAATGAGTTAGGATCTATTTTAGCGATCATCTTCCCGATTGTAGTATTATATTCTGTTCAGAAGACAAAAGGGATTACGAGTATTTTATATTGGATTCCGTCGCTATTGATGATTTATTCTTTAATTCAAGTTGGTACAAAAGTAGGTATGGGTTCAATTGGTGCAACATTGGCAGCAGCTATTATCATTCTTCTCCTTCAAGTATTATTTGATAGAAGAAATCCAAACAAAAAGGCACTATTGCTTAATAGTATTATTGCTATTGTTTTATTAGCAGGTGTGATTGGAACGTTTAAGAAGACACCTTTAGCACAAAACATGGGTATTCATAATAACTATTTAGCAGAGCAAAATGCGGCACAACAACAACAAAAGGAAAAAGAAATTAAAGAAAAATTAAAAGAACAGCAACGGAACAAGGAAAAAGGGAAAGAAATAGAGAAAGTTGAAGAAGAAGTTAAAAAGGAACTTCAGAAAGAACAGCAAAAGGAAAATCAAGAGAACCTCATATTCAGTGGACGTCAAGTATATGCGGAAAGACATCAGCAATTCTTTAAAGAAGCTCCAATGTCACAAAAGTTATTAGGAATGGGTTATGCAGGTAATTTTAAATACAACGAACAAAAACAACCAGATCCAAAGTTAATTGAAATGGACTTCCATGATTGGTTTTATGATTTTGGAATCATCGGCTTTTTGTTAATGATGATTCCATTCATTTACTATGGATTTAGAATCTTATTCCGTATGATGACAAGATTTAAAGACATCGTTAATATAAAATATGGAATGCTTGCAACAAGTTTAGCTTTAGCTTTAGGTATTGCATATATTGCGGGACATATTTTGACAGCACCAGGGGTTGGAATTTACTTTATAGTGGTGTTAGCTTACCTCATTGTAGATTTAGAAATTGAATGATAAAAATAAAAGCTAACTTTTGTTAGCTTTTATTTTTTAGTACAGTAAAATAAAAGGTAGATAGAAATGTGGCGAGGATTTAAAGGAGGAAAAAAGAATGAGGATATTGCATATGAATGCAGGAGCAGAAGACGGGGGAGGAAAGACACATATTATTTCACTTCTCGATCAGTTCCCAACCGATGAAGTAGAACTGGCAGTATTTGAAGACGGGATTGTTGCGAGGGAAGCAAGGGAGATAGGAATCAAAGTTCATGTGTTCTCACAGAAATCTCGCTACGATTTATCTATTTTAAAAAATATAAGTAGATTCATTAATGAGGAACAATTTGATATTGTCCATACACATGGTCCTAGAGCAAACTTTTACGTTTCTCTTATGAAAAAAAGAATTGCTGCAAAATGGGTGACAACCATTCATAGTGATCCGTTTCAAGACTTTACAAAGCAAGGTTTAAAAGGATGGATTTTTACGAAATTAAACTTAAAGGCTTTAAAGGATATAGATTTATTCTTTGTTGTAACAAATCGTTTGAAAAAGAGTTTGGAACAATTGGGAATTTCTAGTGAAAAGATGCGTGTTATTTATAATGGAATTGAATATGATAAAGAAAAAGCGCAAGGTTATGATAAAAAAGAAAAGTTTCATATTGAAGAAGATGTATTTACGGCCATTCAAGTTGCGCGCCTCCATCCAGTTAAAGGGCATGAAGTATTATTTGATGCATTAAATAATACTTCATTGACTAAAATTAAGGTGTTATTAGTAGGCGATGGTCCATTAGAGGAAGACTTAAAGGCTTTAGCGAAAGAAAAAGGAATTGACGATAAGGTTCAATTTTTAGGGCATCGTCAAGATGTGAAACAGTTATTTGCATCGGCTCATATTAACTTATTAACATCTCATAGTGAAGGGTTTCCGTTAGTTCTATTAGAAGCAGCAAATCAACGTGTACCATCTATTGTAACAAGAGCTGGTGAAATTGAACCGTTAATCGTAGATGACACATATGGATGGGTTGTTCCAGTAGGTGATGGGAAAGCTTTGGCGAATGCTTTAGAACAAGCGTATGAAAAATGGAAAACAGGTGAACTAGCTGTAATGGGAAAACGGATTTACGAGCATGCTGCAGCAAATTTCTCACTGAACAAGTTATATGAGGATACGAAAGAAACATATAAACAATTAATAGCGAAATAACCTTGAATAATAGAGAGGATTGTAATTATGGCAGTACAAACAGTTGATATTTTAGGTGTTCCTTTCTCTACAATGACGATGGAAGAAACTGTACAATACCTTATGAAACAGTTGGAAGTTGAACAAGCTCATACATTTCAAGTTGTAACAGCAAATCCTGAAATTGTCATGTGCGCAAAAAAAGATTCAAGTTTCCAAAAAACACTTTTACAAGCAGATGTAATTACACCAGATGGCATTGGTGTTGTAAAAGCAAGCGCTATGTTAGGGACACCGCTTCAAGAACGAGTAGCAGGCTTTGATTTAATGAATCATTTATTTGGAGAACTTTCAAAAGAAAAGAAATCTGTATCCGTGTTCTTGTTAGGTGCAAAGCCGCATGTTGTGAAAGGCGCTGCCGATTACTTAAAGAAAACATATTCGGCTATAAACATTGTTGGTTTGCAGGATGGCTACTTTAAGCCTGAAGAAGAAGAGAATATTATTTCGCGTATTCAAGAAGCAAAACCAGATCTACTACTTGTTGCACTTGGATTCCCAAGACAAGAAAATTTCATTCAAAATAATAAAAATCGATTACAAGCAAAGATGGCAGTCGGTGTAGGTGGAAGTTTTGATGTTTGGGCTGGTGAGGTAAAGCGCGCACCAAAATGGATCCAAGCCATTCACTTAGAGTGGTTCTATCGTTTATGTAGTAATCCAACTCGTTGGCGCCGTCAGCTTGTATTGGCAGAGTTTTTAAAGGAAGTAATGCGTTCGAAGAAGTAGCGAGGTCTCGCTGCTTTTTTTTATACATATGAACACGGTAGAGTCGACTACCATCCATTTATGACGTAAGTAATGAAAGGATAAATCTAAGGGAATGATAAAGTAAAGCGTTAATTAGTAAGGCCTCTCTATATTCATGAGTCGAACTTTTACAAGCAACTATACTCCCGCTTAACTTCTTTGTTTTCAGTCGAATTTTTGAGGGGAGTCTTACTATCGCTAAAATGGCAGAATAAATTTGTTTTACTTATGCAGTACACATGTGTAAAATTATGTGTAAAGACACCTGTGTTAGGAGGACTTCTAGTGGGGAAGGCAAAAGAAATTTCAAAGCGAAAGCTTCTCGGAATAGCGGGGCTTGGATGGCTATTTGATGCAATGGATGTCGGAATGCTTTCATTTGTCATTGTATCTTTACAAAAAGAGTGGGGATTAACAAGCCAGGAGATAGGTTGGATTGGTAGCATAAATTCTATCGGTATGGCAGTAGGAGCCCTTTTATTTGGAATAATGGCGGATAAAAGGGGACGAAAATCAGTCTTTGTTATCACTTTATTGCTTTTTTCGATCGGTAGTGGTTTGACGGCTTTAACAACAACAGTAGGCGCATTTCTTATTTTGCGTTTTTTCATTGGTATGGGGCTTGGCGGGGAACTCCCAGTTGCTTCTACACTTGTATCTGAAAGCGTAGAGGCACATGAACGCGGAAGAATTGTCGTTTTACTTGAAAGTTTTTGGGCAGGCGGATGGTTAATCGCTGCGATTATTTCATATTTTGTCATCCCGAAATATGGTTGGGAAGTAGCGATGGTTTTAAGTGCAGTTCCAGCCATTTATGCTCTGTATTTAAGATGGAAGTTGCCAGATTCACCTAAGTTTGAAAAAGTAGAAAAGAGACAATCTGTTATGACCAATATAAAAGCTGTTTGGTCTAAAGAGTATCGGAAAGCCACTGTTATGCTATGGATTTTATGGTTCTGTGTTGTTTTTTCTTACTATGGTATGTTTCTTTGGTTACCAAGCGTAATGGTATTAAAGGGATTTAGCTTAATAAAAAGTTTTGAATACGTATTAATCATGACGCTAGCACAACTACCTGGATATTTTACAGCTGCG
This sequence comes from Bacillus cytotoxicus NVH 391-98, assembly GCF_000017425.1. Taxonomy (GTDB): domain Bacteria; phylum Bacillota; class Bacilli; order Bacillales; family Bacillaceae_G; genus Bacillus_A; species Bacillus_A cytotoxicus. Next base: position 3,986,437 of record NC_009674.1, on the reverse strand, counting down.
TGGTTTATTGAACGTGTGGGTCGGAAGTTTGTATTGATCACGTATTTAATTGGTACAGCTTGTAGTGCTTATATATTTGGTATTGCAGATTCTGTAACGATATTAGTGGTAGCAGGTATGTTTCTATCCTTCTTTAATTTAGGGGCTTGGGGTGCTTTGTATGCATATACGCCTGAGCAATATCCGACAGCGATTCGTGGAACAGGAGCAGGTATGGCTGCTGCATTTGGTCGTATCGGAGGAATTTTAGGTCCACTTGTAGTAGGATATTTGGTTGCCTTGCAAACATCCCTTTCATTCATTTTTACAATCTTTTGTGCCTCTATTTTAATGGGAGTACTTTCAGTAATTGTACTTGGACAAGAAACAAAGCAGCAAGAATTAATATAAGAAAAAAGGAAGTTGTGGTGATAATCTGTACCCTTTATAAAGGACATTTAAAAAAAAGTTAGGCAGCCGCGAGAAGATGATTTCTGTATTCAACAGGAGTCATCTTCTTTAAATTCCACTGATATCTATGCTGGTTATGGTATTTCATATAGTCTTTAATCTCTTGTTTTAGCTGGGAAAAAGATGTACAAGCTTTTATATGCGCTTCATCTTTAAAATGCCCGAAAAAAGATTCTTGGGGGGCATTATCCCAACAGTTTCCTCGTCTTGACATGGATTGTCCCAGTTTTAATTTTTTAACTAGTTTTTGATAGGTCGGACTTGTATAATGAGCTCCTTGATCAGAATGAATATAGGCATCTTCAGTCAATCGAATTTTCTTATTCTTCTTTAGGTTGTGAAGAGTCGTCATTGCGATGTCTAATGTGAGCTGTTCTGAAACGTGATAGGCTAAAATTTCATTTGTGGACCCATCTAAAATAGTAGATAAATATGCTTTCTGATTCTTACCATAAAACAGGTAGGTGATATCTGTAAGAAGCACTTTTCCAGGGGTACCTTGCCTGAATTCTCGCTTCAATCGATTTGGTACCACGAAATGTTCTTTCGTCGCTTTTATCATTCTTTTGTAAGGATTCGCTTTGCGGATCGGGCAGATAATCCCGTATTTCTTCATAATTCTACGAATACGCTTCAAATTGTAGACAACTTGAAATTGACCCGCTAATGTCATTTTGATTTGACGAGCCCCTTTTTTTCGGTTTTTAAATCGAAATGCCTTTAATATCCATTCTTTCGTTATTTCATCCTGATCTATTCTGTTTTTTCGCTGCCTTTGCGAAGAAACAGAAAAATAATTATAGTATCCTGAACGTGAAACACCAGCGATCCCGCACAAATATTTCACCATATTTTTGAGGTTGTATGTTTCAATAATAGAACGAATTAACATATATTTTTGGTTAGGTCGTAACGTTAGTTCTTTCTCATCCTCCCTTCCATAAGTTTTATCTTTTTTAACAATTCATTTTCAGCTTTTAATAGGTTTCGTTCCGCTTCCAAACGCGCATATTTCTCTTCTAATGTAAGTTCTCTCTCTAGCTTTCTTCCTGAGTTTTCTTTACGCGTATCTCTTAGACCAAATACACCATCTTTCTTATAGGAAGTACGCCACCGATTTCCTGATGATATAACACGTTGTATGCCAATGATTTCTACATCAAATCCACATTCTTCAAAAATAATGCGAGGGGGTTTTCCTTTTTCGTTTTCTTTAATGAAAGTACGCTTGAATTCGTCGGTATAAGTAATTCCTTTTGGGCTGACCGATTTTACGTATCGATTTTTTGATAGTATTTCAATTTCTTTTTCTGTAAATAGTTTTTTCGTCATTTTGAAATGTCTCCGATTCTCATTTTTCTCTCATTATACAAGAAATACTCTATAGAATAGACCTTTTTTTTAAGTGTCTATCCTATAGGGTACATTTTAGTGACTTCCTTTTTTCTATTTTTATGTGGAATCATGATCAGTAGAAAATAAAGTTTAAAAAAGGGTTTATTTCCAATGAAAGCGAATGTATAAAACAAGACACATGGATCAAACAATTAGGTGGTTGGGCAAATGAAAATTTTATTTATTACGGACGAGGTAGAAAGACGAAATAGATTAATTGAATTATTTACAGAAAATATACGAAATGTAGAATGTCTAGAAGCAATCACTGGAACGGAGTCTTTACATATCGCAAAGAAGCATGCTCCAGATTTCGTCTTTTTAGATACGCAGCTAAAAGACGGAACAGGATTTGAGTTTTCCAACTTGTTGCGAGAGCAAAATTGCAATATGAAATTTATATTTATAGGGGAGAATGTTGAGGAGGCTGTTATGGCTTTTCGTTTTCGAGCATTTTATTATTTGCTGCGACCATTTCATCAGGATGATGTATTATTTTTAGCGCACAGAATGGAGCAAGAAATTGGAACGAAAACGAGAAGTTACTTACGGAAGCTTCCAATTGAAAGTCAGGAAGGGATTACGTACATTTTTCCCGAGGATATCGTATATGTAAGCAAGAATAAAGAAAATAAAACAGTGTCTATTTATACAACAAATAATCATTATATTTCAACGTATACACTTCAAGAGTTAGAAAATAAATTGGCTACATATGATTTTTTACGCGTTCATAAGAGTTATTTAATTAATGTTATATATGTAAGGAAACTAAAACCTTATTATAATGGAACGTATAATCTTTATTTGGAAAAGTATGATGAGCAGTCGATTCCTGTTAGTCGAAACTATGTAAAACAACTTCGGAATAGAATTGAATTGTAACAAGTTGTGAGAGAATATGAACATGATAACATAAGAATCCTTCATGATAAGGAGGATTCAAATTAAATATTCAGAAAATTTAGTACAATCTCCACTAAGAAGTTATATTGGGGGGATTGTATGTGAAGGCATTCAAATCAATTTTGCTTTGGGGGATAATTTCAGTATTAGGAGCTACCGGATTTGGAGTGATTGCTTTATCACAGGGGGAAACGATTAATGCCATTTGGTTATTAGTTGCTGCGGTTTCAGTATATGCCGTTGCATATCGATTTTATAGTAGATTTATCGCGAGAAAAGTATTTGAACTAGATCATAATCGACAAACACCAGCTGAGACATTGAATGATGGAAAAGACTATGTACCAACGAATAAATGGGTGCTATTTGGTCACCACTTTGCAGCAATAGCAGGAGCTGGTCCTCTAGTAGGCCCTATTTTAGCAGCGCAGATGGGGTATTTACCAGGAACGATTTGGATTATTGTTGGGGTTGTTATTGCAGGAGCAGTACAAGATTTTGTCATTTTATTTGCTTCAATGAGACGAAATGGAAAGTCGTTAGGAGAAATGATTAAGGATGAGATTGGTCCTATTACAGGGTTAATCGCAATGATCGGGATTTTAGGTATTATGATTATTTTATTAGCTGTATTGGCTTTAGTAGTTGTGAAAGCACTTATCGGAAGTCCGTGGGGGATGTTTACGATTGCAGCAACCATCCCAATTGCTATTTTAATGGGAGTATATATGCGCTATATTCGTCCAGGAAGAGTGGGAGAAGGATCGGTTATTGGAATTATTTTGCTCATTTTAGCCCTTATTGGTGGACAGTATGTAGCTGAAAATTCTACTCTTGCAAGCATGTTCACGTTTAGTGGTGAAACAATTGCTATCATGCTTATTGTATATGGCTTTATCGCATCTGCACTTCCCGTTTGGATGCTGCTTGCACCGCGTGATTATTTAAGTACATTTTTAAAGATTGGTACAATCGTTGGATTGGCAATTGGCATTGTCATTGTTGCGCCAGAATTACAGATGCCCGCTGTTTCGAAGTTTATTGATGGAACAGGTCCGGTATTTTCAGGGAACTTATTTCCATTTTTGTTTATTACAATTGCTTGTGGTGCTGTATCAGGATTTCATGCTTTAGTTTCTTCAGGTACTACGCCAAAAATGATTGAAAGAGAAGGGCATGCACAACCGATTGGTTATGGGGCAATGTTAATGGAATCATTCGTTGCAGCAATGGCAATGATTGCAGCATGTGTGTTAACACCAGGAACTTATTTTGCGATTAATAGTCCAGCAGCTCTTATCGGTACAGATGTAACGCAGGCTGCACAAGTGATTTCATCATGGGGATTTGCAATTACACCAAATGAGCTAAAAGAACTGGCAACAAATGTAGGAGAACAAACGATATTATCTCGAACAGGTGGTGCACCAACATTAGCAATCGGAATGGCTTATATCTTTTCGCAAATATTGGGTGGTACAGCGATGATGGCATTTTGGTATCACTTCGCCATTTTATTTGAAGCACTATTTATTTTAACGACAATTGATGCAGGAACACGTGTAGGCCGTTTTATGATTCAAGATATATTAGGACATGTATATAAGCCTTTTGCAAGAACAGATTCTACAGTAGCAAATGTGATCGCTACAACATTATGCGTATTAGGATGGGGTTACTTCTTATACCAGGGAGTAGTTGATCCTCTTGGTGGCATTAATACATTATGGCCACTCTTCGGTATTGCTAACCAAATGCTAGCTGGAATTGCTTTATTACTTGGAACAACTATTTTATTCAAAATGGGCAAAAAGGTATACGTTTGGGTAACATTGATCCCCACAATCGGATTGCTAATTGTAACAATGACAGCTGGCTATCAAAAGCTGTTCCATGAAAACCCTAAAATTGGATTTTTATCGCATGCAAAAGTATTTCAAGATGCATTGGATGAAGGGAAAATATTAGCACCAGCAAAAAATATCGCACAAATGAAACAAATCATTTTCAATGATTATATTGATGCAGCACTTTGTGGAATTTTCATGTTAGTTGTCATAGCAGTTCTAATTTCTGCAATTCGTATATGGGTTCGTGTGTTGCAAAACAAGGCGATACCATTAAAAGAAGCGCCATATATTCCAAGAGATGAAAGTGAGTCGAGAAATTATGCTTAAAAAATTCGGAAACATATGGGGAGCAAGAAAACAATTCATTAGCTTGCTTGTTGGAGTTCCAAGTTATGAAACATATGTCATTCATATGAAAGAAAATCATCCTGGAGAGCCTATATTATGCCGAAAACAATTTTTTGCAGAGGCACAAGAAGCAAGATTTAATGCAAAAGGAGGAAAAGTATCAAGGTGTTGTTAAAAAAGAAGAGTGAGGTTTCACTCTTCTTTTCTGTTTACGTTTCACGTGGAACAAAAATAAAAAATAAAGCTACCGTTTGATAGCTTTACTTTTGCGTTGTTATACAAGTTCTTTTCCGGCAAATTTACGATATGCACCGTGATGTGTTGGGCCTACATATTCGTTGATTTTAAACGAATGACGAATCGCCGCAGTAATGAATTCCTTCGCAACTTTTACAGCTTCTTTTACAGATTTACCTTTTGCAAGTTCAGCTGTAATGGCTGCTGAGTATGTGCAACCTGCACCATGTGTATTTGTTGTATCAATTTTCTCTGATTCTAAAAGTTCAAATGTTTCACCATCATATAATACATCAATTGCTGTTTCTGTACCTAATTTGCTACCGCCTTTAATTAGTACATATTTTGCACCTAAAGCATGAATTTTTTTTGCTGCTTCTTTCATGTCTGCAAGAGTAGTAATTTTCACACCACTTAATTGATATGCTTCAAATAAATTTGGTGTTACAATTAATGCTTTTGGTACAAGAACATCACGTAAGCAGTCATTTGTTTCCGGATGCAAGGCTTCGTCTGCCCCTTTACAAACCATAACTGGATCTACGACAACGTTTTTTAGATTATGTTTTTCGATTGTCTCAGCAACCATTTCGATAATCTCTACGGATCCAAGCATGCCTGTTTTTAATGCATCTACACCGACACCTTCAATTGTTGTTTCCAATTGTGGTTTTAATGTAGAAACAGGGATAGGAAATACGTTATGTGCCCAGCTATTATGTGGATCCATTGTTACGATTGTTGTAAGAGATGTCATTCCGTATACACCAAGTTCTTGGAATGTTTTTAAATCTGCTTGTATTCCGGCACCACCGCTTGTGTCAGAACCAGCAATTGTAAGTGCTTTATTTAATGTCATTGTAAAAGCCCCCTCAGGTGATATAATGATAACTGCATTTTTAATCATTATATCAATGTTGTGAATAAGTACAAAGTAAAAAAGTGGATTGTTCCATTGAAAGGATATCTATTTTTATCATAAACTGTAAGTTTATGTTCACTTAAATGTAAAGTTGCTTTGTTATATATGGAGGATGAAATAGGAGGAGAGTCAGAATGTTGATGGTATCTACAGGTTCCGTACCAACAAAAACCATTACAGGCATTCTTGGATTAGTAACGGGAAGTGTTGTTCAATCACGTTGCGTTGGAAAAGATTTATTTGCGAGTTTAAAGTCAATTGTTGGTGGAGAACTAGTCAGTTATACAGAAAGGCTAGAGGATTCTAAGAAAATAGTAAAAGAACGTATGGAGAAAGAGGCAAAAGAGTTAGGGGGCAATGCCCTTGTTGGTCTGCACTTTGAGATGGCCGCTGGGCAAGGTTCTTCAGAATTAATCGGTTATGGCACAGCTGTGATTATAGAGTAGTTACTAAGGGATACTTGCTTGTTATTGTGATATAGGATAGTTATATAGTTTTATTTTTTTGAAAATAAAAATAAACAGTTAATATATTGTTTTATAAAGATTCAGTAAATAAATTGACATTAGAAAATAATTGCTATAAAATCATTGGTAATTGCATAGTCTTATCAAGAAAAGGTGGAGGGACAGGCCCTATGAAGCCTTGGCAACAGCCGAATATCGGAATTGTGCCAAATCCTGCAGGTAATAAATCCTGAGAGATAAGAAGGAATTTTAGAGCGTGTTTTTAAACTGCTTCTTTCTCATTCAGGAAAGAAGCAGTTTTTTTATTTGTTTTATATAAGAAGGGAGTATGAGAAATGAGCGAATCATGGGGAAAAGGAACGATCTGTGTGCAAGGGGGATATACACCAAAGAATGGGGAGCCGCGCGTTCTACCACTTTATCAAAGTACAACATATAAATATGACACCTCAGATGATTTGGCGGCGCTTTTTAATTTAGAAGCAGAAGGGTATATCTATACGCGTATTGGGAATCCGACAATTGCAGCATTTGAGCAGAAGTTAGCAGAACTAGAGGGTGGTGTCGGTGCTGTTGCAACAGCTTCCGGTCAGGCTGCTATTATGCTTGCTATTTTAAATATTTGTAGCAGTGGTGACCATTTACTTTGTTCTTCAACTGTTTATGGAGGAACTTTTAACTTATTTGGAGTTAGTTTGCGTAAGCTTGGAATTGATGTTACATTTTTTAATCCGAACTTATCCGCTGATGAAATTGTGGCGCTTGCCAATGATAAAACAAAGCTTATTTATGCAGAATCACTTGGAAATCCAGCTATGAACGTTTTGAATTTCAAGGAATTTTCTCGTGCTGCAAAAGAACTAGACGTACCGTTTATTGTTGATAACACATTAGCAACGCCATATTTATGTCAGGCGTTTGAGCATGGAGCAAATATTGTGGTCCATTCTACAACAAAGTATATTGATGGGCATGCAAGCTCATTAGGTGGCGTTGTAATTGATGGAGGGAATTTTGATTGGACGAATGGAAAGTATCCCGAACTTGTAGAACCTGACTCAAGTTATCATGGTGTAAGTTATGTGAAGGATTTTGGGGAAGCAGCATATATTGTAAAAGCGCGTGTTCAATTGTTAAGAGACTATGGAAATTGTATGAGCCCCTTCAATGCATATATTAGCAATATTGGTTTAGAAACGTTGCATTTGAGAATGGAACGCCATAGTGAAAATGCTCTTACAATTGCAAAGTGGCTTGCTAAGCATGAGCGTATTGAGTGGATTAATTATCCAGGATTAGAGGGTAACGAAAATTATCCATTGGCACAAAAATACTTATCGAAAGGTGCAAGTGGAGTTTTAACGTTTGGAATTAAAGGCGGACTAGAAGCGGCGAAAGAATTTATAGCAAATGTGAATTTGGCAACGCTTGTAACACATGTTGCAGATGCAAGAACTTGTGTTATTCACCCTGCTAGTACAACACATAGACAGTTAACGGAAGAAGATCAACGTTTAGCCGGTGTTACGTCAGATTTAATTCGTTTATCAGTTGGTATAGAAGATGTTTCTGATATTATTGCTGATTTGGAAGCAGCTTTAATTGGAGGCAAAACAAATGCCAATCATAATTGACAAGGATTTACCAGCTCGTAAAGTGTTGCAAGAAGAAAATATTTTTACCATGACAAAGGAGCGAGCAGAAAAACAAGATATTAGAGCTTTAAAAATTGCAATTTTGAACTTAATGCCCAAAAAGCAAGAAACCGAGGCACAATTACTTAGATTACTCGGTAATACGCCCCTCCAATTGGATATGCATTTACTTCATATGGAGTCGCATATTTCTCGCAATGTAGCGCAAGATCATTTAACAAGTTTTTATAAAACATTTCGCGATATTGAAAAAGAGAGATTTGATGGGCTTATTATTACAGGAGCTCCGATTGAAACTCTTCCATTTGAAGATGTGGATTATTGGGAAGAACTCAAGAAAATCATGGATTATTCGAAAACGAATGTAACGTCTACATTGCATATTTGTTGGGGAGCACAAGCTGGATTGTACTATCATTATGGGATTCCTAAATATCCGCTTGCAGAAAAAATGTTCGGTGTGTTCGAACATGAAGTACTTGAGCAACATGTGAAATTATTACAAGGATTTGATGAGCTCTTTTTTGCACCGCATTCTCGTCATACAGAAGTACATGCAGCAGACATAGAAAAGGTAGAAGACTTGAAATTGCTTGCGATTTCAGAAGAAGCGGGTGTTTATCTTGTTATCGGACAAAATGGAAAACATATTTTTGTTCTTGGGCATAGCGAATATAGCTGTGATACATTAAAACGAGAATATGAACGGGATATACAAAGAGGATTGAATATAGCAGTTCCAAAAAACTATTTCAAGTATAATAATCCAGATGAAAAACCACTTGTTAGATGGCGAAGTCATGGCAATTTACTATTTTCGAATTGGCTTAATTATTATGTGTATCAGGAAACCCCTTATATTTTGTAAAGGATGCTATAACATGTGGTGGCGTTTTCTTTACGTAGACCAATTTTTATTTTTTGAATGTTCTAAATACATTGTTTTTCGGAATTTTAAACTATATAATGACATCTAAATACATTTTTTAGAGGGGTGAAGAGTGTTATGAATGAAATTCAGGTAGGGTTATTAGGACTTGGAACAGTCGGAAGCGGTGTGGTTCGTATTATTGAGAACCATCAGGATCGATTAATGCACCAAGTAGGTTGCCCAGTGAAAGTAGCAAAAGTACTAGTACAAAATATAGATAAAGAACGTGAGGTCCAAGTCCCCCCTCATTTATTAACGAAGCGTGCAAATGAAATTATAGATGATCCGAATATTGATGTTGTTATTGAAGTAATGGGTGGAATAGAAGAAGCAAAAGCTTACATTTTACAAGCTTTAAAGAATGGAAAACATGTTGTTACTGCCAATAAAGATTTAATGGCATTACATGGGGCAGAGCTTTTAACAGTAGCAAAAGAAAACAGTGCGGATTTATTTTATGAGGCAAGTGTTGCAGGTGGCATCCCTATTTTACGAAGCATTGTAGAGGGGCTTTCCTCAGATTTGATTACAAAAGTAATGGGGATTGTGAATGGTACAACAAATTTTATTTTGACAAAAATGTCTGACGAAGGGAGAGCGTATGACGACGTGTTAAGGGAAGCGCAACAGCTTGGATTTGCTGAGGCAGATCCAACATCAGACGTAGAAGGGTTAGATGCGGCAAGAAAGATGACGATTTTAGCAACTCTTGGTTTCTCTACCAATGTAGAACTTGGAGATGTGAAAGTGAAGGGGATTACTTCTATTACGGAAGAAGATATTGCATATAGCAAAAGTTTAGGCTATACCATCAAGCTAATCGGACTTGCAAAGCGTGATGGTGACAGGTTAGAAGTAACAGTTGAGCCAACGTTGCTTTCTAATACACATCCTCTAGCAGCTGTTCAAAATGAATATAATGCTGTATATGTATACGGGGAGGCAGTAGGAGAGACGATGTTTTATGGACCGGGTGCTGGAAGTTTACCAACAGCAACAGCGGTTGTTTCTGACCTCGTTGCTGTTATGCAAAATATTCGCCTTGGTGTAACGGGGAATAGTGCAGTTTCTCCACAGTATGAGAAAGTATTAAAAGAGCCTCATGAAATTTTTGTGAAAAAGTTTTTACGATTGCATGTAAAAGATGAAATTGGTGTATTTGCAAAAATTACATCGCTATTCTCTGAACGAGGTGTAAGCTTTGAAAAAATTATTCAAATGCCACTTCAGGAGAAAGGAAAAGCTGAAATTGTTATCGTTACTCATCGTGCATCTCTTGCAGACTATGAATATATTTTACATACATTGGGATCATATGAGGAAGTAGATTGTGTGAAAGCAAACTATCGAATTGAAGGGGATGCGAAGTAATATGGAAAGGCTTCACTGAATATTATGAAAGGCTAGGGGCTGGTTTGAAAGACTTGAGTATTGTAAGTGATACAAAACAGATGAATCCAGTTTCCAAATAATAAGAAGATTGTGCCTGACTATATTCAGGGAGTTGTTTTACAATAAAGCGGAAAAGGCCTATTGAGTTTTTCATAACTCAATAGGCTTTATTTATGCTGAAAAGCTTGAGCACAATGAAGAGAGAAACAACATAAAGGGGAAAAATCGCTTTTCAAATTGCGGTTTGGTATAATTAGGAACAATCTAAGGGAACGAAAAGGAGATGTCATATGAGGGCAAAATTAGTAAAGGTAATATTACTTCTTACGGTGGCGTCTTTTTGCTTATTTGCATACGGTTTTCTTTCAGGTATTCATGATGTATTAAATCCAAAAGCTTCGAATGTAGTCATGAAACGAGAAGAGGCGCAAGGAAAAGAAAAAAAGAAAGCTGGGACGTTACAAGTAGTTAGCTTAGGAGACTCGCTAACGAGAGGTGTTGGCGATAAAGAAGGAATTGGTTATGTTGGACGCATGAAAGAAGATTTGGAAAAAGGGGATAAGACAAAAGTTGCAATAACGAATTTAGCTGTTAGTGGAGCGAAGATGGCGGATTTGTTACAGCAAATCGAGAGTAGCGGCGCTAGATATTCCATTAAGCGTGCGGATCTTATTGTGCTAACAATTGGGGGGAATGATTTATTCCCAGGTTGGGAATCGCTTGAGAAAATAGACTTGGAAACATATCGCCCAGATACGGAAATGTTTCAAAATCAAGCAAGGAAAATTATAACAGAAATTCGTAAATTAAATGCGGATAGTCCTATTTTTTGGCTAGGGTTATATAATCCTTTCGAAGATGTAGAAGACTTAAAAGGTTCATCAAATATTGTTGTAGATTGGAATGCAGCGTTAGAAAAAATAGCAGTCAGTCATAAAAATGTATACATTGTACCGACATTCGATTTGTTTCAAAATCGCGGAAAAGAACTATTGTATTCAGATCATTTTCATCCGAATGAAATAGGTTACTCATATATGGCAGATCGCTTAGTGCAAAATGTTGTAAGTAAGCTGAAACTACAAGGGGGAGGGGCAAAATGACGACAATCCTTTCAGTAAGGAATGTAAAAAAGGTTATCGGAAAGAAGACGCTTGTAGAAAATATTTCATTTGATGTTAAACAAGGGGAAGTGTTTGGTTTTCTTGGACCAAATGGCGCAGGGAAAACGACAACCATTCGAATGTTAGTTGGACTGATTCAGGCAACGGAAGGTGAAATTTCTATCGGTGGTTATCATATTAAGGACAATTTTCGAGAAGCCATGCGACAAATTGGTAGTATTGTTGAAAATCCAGAGCTTTATACGTACTTAACAGGTTTTGAAAATTTAAAGCAATTTGCAAGGATGTTAGGCGGTATACCAGATGAGCGTATTTTTGAAATTGCAAAGATGGTTCATTTAGATGAAAGAATCCATGATAAAGTAAAAACATATTCTCTTGGAATGAAGCAACGCCTTGGAATTGCACAAGCTCTTCTTGGAAGACCGAAACTGCTTATATTAGACGAGCCAACAAATGGATTAGATCCAGCTGGTATAAGAGAGTTAAGAGAATTTATACATAAGCTGGTGAGAGAGGAAAAGATGAGTGTATTTATTTCAAGTCATTTATTAAGTGAAGTGCAAATGATATGTGATCGCGTAGCTATTATTCAGAAAGGCAAGATTATTACAGTTGCTCCTATTGAAGAGTTAATAAAAGCTGCAAGCGACCGCGTAGAGTGGATTGTTACACCCATTTTGAAGGCGAAAGATCTATTGGAAAAATCAGAAGAAGTGACTGAAATTAGCATAGATCATCATCGTTTACTATGCCGTATGGATGTGAAATCAATTAGCAGTTGGAATAAGCGGTTTGTAGAGAGTGAGATAGAGGTACATAGTGTGAAAGAACTTGTGTTTACATTAGAAGATCTATTTATTGAACTCACAAGAGGTGAGGCGCATGCGTGAATTTGCGAATCTTGTTTTGAATGAATCTGAGAAAATTTATCGCAAGAAACGTATTTTTGTGGTGATGTTAATATTAGTCATTCTCATTCCGCTTTTTGTATACGCGCAGTATAGAGAGATACAAACAACGCAAAAACGACTTGGGACAAATGATTGGAAAGTTGCACTTCAACAGCAAATTGTCGATTCGCAAAATCGTTTGAACAATTCTAGATTGCCAGAAGAGTGGCGGGATTGGCTTAAAGTTAGAGTAGAGCAACAACAATATTATTTAGATCATAACATTAATCCAGCAGCACCGGGAGCACCAACTTTTGTAAGGGCGTTCATTGAACAAGGGATTACATTGTTTATCCCACTTCTTGTCATGATTGTGACAATTGATATTGTATCGGGCGAAAGAAGTGATGGGACAATGAAACTGCTTTTAACTCGTCCAATTAGGCGCTGGAAAATTCTCTTGAGTAAATATGTTACGATGCTTTTGTTTATTTCGCTTATCGTATTACTTGTTGGCCTTTTCTCTTATATACTATCTGGCATTGTTTTTGGATATGCAGGATGGGACTTACCTGTGTTAACAGGGTTTGTCATTGATAAGGAAACATTAAATACGAATTTTGTACACTTAATCCCGCAATCGCAATATAATTTAATGGCGTATGGGTTAGCGTGGTTTGTAGCAATTGTTGTTGGGACAATCTCCTTCATGGTTTCCGTTTTGATTCGTAATACGCCCGCTGGTATGGGGATCATGTTAGCAGCTTTAATTGCTGGTGGTATTTTAAGTTCTTTTGCCACATCATGGGAAGGCGCAAAATATATATTCAGCGTCAATTTATCATTAACAGATTATTTATCCGGAAATTTACCAGCGCTACAAGGTTTATCGATGGGATTTTCGTTAATGAATTTAACAATTTGGGCAGTGGTCTCTCTCGTTGTTTCCTTTGTAGTGTTTACGAAGCAAGATATGGTTAATTAAATGAATCAGGAGTGAGGGTAATGAAAAAAATTTTAAAGAATGATTGGGAACCAATACTTGGACCAGAGTTTGAGAAGCCATATTATCAAAACTTAAGACAATTTTTGAAAGAAGAGTATAGTATGCGGGTCATATATCCAAATGCAAATGATATTTTTAACGCACTACATTATACGAGTTATGAGGATACAAAGGTTGTGATTTTAGGGCAGGATCCGTATCATGGACCAAACCAAGCACACGGATTAAGTTTTTCTGTACAACCAGGAGTAAGGGTACCACCATCTTTACAAAATATGTATAAGGAACTAAAAGCAGACATTGGATGTGAAATTCCGAATCATGGTTATTTAGTAAAATGGGCAGAGCAAGGCGTATTATTGCTTAATACTGTTTTAACAGTTCGCCAAGGAGAGGCGAATTCTCATAAAGGAAAAGGATGGGAACAGTTCACAGACCGTGTTATTGAGTTATTAAATGAGCGGGAAAAACCAGTCATCTTCATATTATGGGGGCGTCACGCACAAGCAAAGAAAAAACGAATTACGAATCCGAATCACTATATCATTGAGTCTGTACATCCAAGTCCGCTTTCAGCAAGCCGCGGCTTTTTTGGCAGCAAGCCCTTTTCGAAAGTAAATCGCTTTTTATCTAGCATTGGTGAAAAAGAAATTGATTGGCAAATTCCAAATTTATAATGTAACAATAAAAGGTAGCTTGTGTGAGCTACCTTTTATTGTTCATTTTTTAATTTTGCATCTAGTACGAATGTGCCAAACGGAATAACGGATGCAAGAAGTGCACCAAGAACCCATAAAATAGATTTACGGTTTGCAATCGTTACTTGAATGACTGCAAAGATAAATAAAATAAATAATACACCGTGAGCCATACCTGTAATTTTCACAGCTGCTGCAAATCCTGCAAAATATTTTAATGGCATCGCTACAAATAATAGTAATAGAAAAGAAATCCCTTCGACAAATCCGATTGCTCTTAATCGTCCAACTGGTGTAGATAACATGAGATAGCCTCCTTAAATATAAGCTTGTATATAATAAATTTGTATTCGTTTCCAAAATAAAATAGTCTTTTTTGTTTCATTATATACAAAAACAAAGTTTGCACTATGATAATATTGTAAAGTTCGAAATATCTTCACAAAATCTCTTATATTTAAAGAAACTCTCCCTTTGAAATATTTGACTTCAAAGGGAGGGGATGAATGATGAAATTAAGCAATTACTTCATTTTTTAGTACAAATTTCTCAACTACTTTTGCAACACCATCGTTCATATTTGTATCTGTTACATAGTTTGCGATGGCTTTAATATCATCTGGAGCATTGCCCATTGCAACGCCAAGGCCAGCAAATTCAATCATTGTCTGATCATTATAGCTGTCACCTATTGCAATGACTTCTTCGCGCTTAATACCAAGCTTTTGGATAAGTTGGTTTAAGCTTGTTCCTTTTGTAACACCAGCTTCTGTGAATTCCAAGAAGTATGGTTTGGAACGCATAACACTTAGCTTTCCTTCTAATTGTTTTTGGAGTTTTTTCTCTACTTCAATCAGGCGCTCTGCTTCTTTATTCATTAATACTTTTACAACAGGTTCTTGTACAGCCGCGACAAAGTTATCTACTTGGATAATTGGCATACCTGTAAGTTGTCCTTCGATTTCTGTATAGGGATTATTTTCTTCCGTTATAATATCATCACCTATATATGTGTGAATCCAGACACCTTCTTCTTTACTAATCTCATATAAATTGTGAACGATTTCAGGTGATAACGTACTGCTAAATATTTTTTCATCTGTTTTACAATTAATAATTTTTGCACCGTTAAATGATAAGATAAAGCTTCCATATTCTTCTAAACGAAGTTCTTTCGCAATATGACGCATACCAAATGTTGGGCGTCCTGAAGCAAGTACGACTTTAACACCTTGTTCTTGAGCTGTCATTAAAGCTCGCTTTGTACGCTCTGAAATCGTGTGATCATCACGTAATAAAGTATCATCTAAATCTAAAACAATCATTTTATAAGACATATAGAAAGTTCCTTTCTGTATCGGAATAATAAATAACATTACTAGAGATAAAAATATGAAGAAGCAAATCGTAAGACGTCAAACTTCTTCTTGCATAACGAAAAGGTAATTACATTGTTAGTATAAAATATCAAGGGCGATATGCCCATGATATTTTATGACTATCGTAGCAACTTGAAAAGTAGAGTGTAATAATAGAAGTTCTGCTATTTACGAAAATTGTTTGTCTTTTGAACGAGAAAATAGAACTTCAAGTAAAATGGCCATAACGGAGCCAAGGACGAGACCGTTACTAAAAAATGATGCGAAAACGGGTGGAAGGACGGAGAATGCCTCTGGTGGTACAAACATAACTCCAATTCCAGTAAAGAGCGATAACCCAGCAACGCGAAATAGACGTTCTTTATTTTGTACTGAATCATATTCACGAAAGGCAAGGCCAATCATACTTGCAAATACGGGATAAATGGCTGCGTATCCAACGGCGATAGGAATAGCTGCAAAGAATGAAGTAATCTTTGGAAATATGCTAATTAGAATAATAAAACTTGATCCTAATATAAAAGGAATTCGCTTATAAATATTTGTTGTTGCGATAAAACCAGCTGATCCTGAAATAGCTACAGGTCCTACCGATGAAAATAGACCGCCTAATAATTGATTGATACCTGTTATAATACCAGCTTGCTTGAAGCGATTTTGTACTGCATTTTCTTCGTATTGGGAAACTACTTTTTGAACAACGCGAATACTTGCTAACATGTTTGTAAGAAGAAGTAGTGTGACAAACAGAACTGTGATTGCCATATTCCATTCAATACGAGGTGATCCAAAAACAAATATAGATGGAAGCTGAATGATCTCTGTTACAGGCGGAATCGGATTAGATAAACCGAAGCAAGCAAATAAAACCCATCCGAAGACAATACTAAACAGAACAGAATATTGCCCAATAATAGGTAGCTTCATAATGAAAAAAGATAGTACAATAACAACAAGTGAGAGAATAAATACGTTTATTTGCACTTTCGTATGACTTCCATCCAGCCCAAACATTCCTTTTAAGAAAGCACCGCTCAGCTGTGCAACAAGAAGAAATAAATACGTTCCGATTACGGTTGGTGTAAAATAATGAACGAGCTTATCAATAAGTCCAAAAACACTAAGAATAATACAAATCATACCGCTTAATAGGAAAGCGTATTGTAAGACGCGGAGCGTTTCAATGTTTGATCCGAATAGTACGATACCTAAACTTGCATAAAGAGAGAAGACGCCCCACCAAAGGCCGGCCGGACCTTCTTGAATAGGTAGCTTATGGCCAAACAGAGCTTGCAATAAGCCTGCAAATCCAAGAACAAATAATGTCCTTTGTATAAAAGCAATTGCTTCGGTACCACCCAGTCCATAACTGGTGGCAACGCTAATCGGTACAATTAGGCTACCGGCTAAAATAAATAGTGCCCACTGCAGGGCAGAAAGAAATGTTTTCATGATATCGACCTCTTTCATAGATTCCATTTCTAGTATATATGTATTTTATTTTATCTGGCAAAGATTTGTAGATTGAGAAAGGAGTTGAGGAACCATATGAATGCACGCAGGCAATTGTTAATAGCGATTATATGTATGTGTTTTGTTGTCATACTTGGAACAATTGGATTTATGGTAATAGAAGAAATTAGTTTGTTTCAAGCTTTTTGGATGACAATGATTACAGTATTAACAGTAGGGTATGGAGATGCAATTCCAGTAACACAAGCTGGGAAAATTTTTGCACTTTTAATTATACCTATTGGAGTAGGGATTGTTACATATGCCATTGGGGTAGTAGCGGCAATGATTATAGAGGGCAATTTATTTCATGCAGTTCGGAGGAAGAAAATGGATAAACAAATAGCGGGATTAAAAGATCATATCATTGTATGTGGCTGTGGTAGAGTAGGACTTCAAGTTGTACATGAATTACAGGAAAAGAAAGTTCCTTTTGTTGTGGTCGATAAAGATAGAGAAGTACTAGAAAAAGAAAAAATTTTATATGTACATGGTGATGCTACGGAAGATCAAATATTAATGAAAGCTGGAATTAAGAGAGCTGCTGGGCTTGTAGGGATTGTTGCCAATGATGCTGAAAATGTATTTATTGCGTTAACAGCAAGAGGACTCAATCGTAACATCAAAATTGTGGCTAGAGCTGAAAAGCCAGAAACGGAAGAAAAGTTACGTCGCGCTGGTGCGGATAAAGTGATCAATCCATCCAGTATGGCTGGAATTCATATTGCAAAAGGTATTGCAAATCCATTGGCGGTTCATTATATTGATACAGTGCTATATGGGACAGAACAATCCTTTGCAATAGAAGAGTTTCAAATCGGAAAAGATGCGATTGTGATTGGAAAAACATTGCTGGAAAGTAACGTGAGAAACCAATTTGATGTCACCATTTTAGCGATTTTAAGAAATGGAGATATGATCCATAATCCGACCGGACAGGAAAAACTACAAGAACGTGATATGATAATAGTATTTGGTCCGGTAGAGAGGCTGGAGCAATTTAAGAAAGAAATAGAAAGTAAGAGGTGACGATGTATGCAAGTGTCTAGTGACAAAATTTTAAATAAAATGGCAAATGAGATTGCAAAAGCAAAAGGGAGTGAAGGGCAGAAGGTGAAGGAGCATTTGTCAGTTGTTCGCGCACTATGTGATTTACTATTAGATGAACAGACTGAAACAAGTGTGTATGTAGAACCGAAATTACAGTCACAAGTGATTTCATCTCATCCGATGGCAGCGCCAGTAACCCAACAAGTAACGACAGTATCGGCTGGGGAACCTGTATATATGAAAGAAGAAGATGCAAACGGAAGTTCCTTATTTGATTTTTAAAGGGTAAAACGTTTGGCTTATATGTAAAAATTTCTTATCATAAAGATAAAAAGGGGAATTCTTATGAAAATTTTCTTCTTATTAGGTTGTATTGCAGCAGGACTATCAGTGGCATTAGGGGCTTTTGGCGCACATGGTTTAGAAAACAAAGTCTCCGCTAAAATGTTAGAAGTGTGGAAGACAGGGGTTACATACCAAATGTTCCATGCAGGAGGATTGTTGATTGTTGCATTATTAATGGATAAACTTCAGTCATCTCTTGTAAGTGCAGCAGGTTGGTTTATGGTAGCCGGAATTATTATGTTTTCTGGAAGTTTGTATGCATTAAGTATAACTGGCATTAAGTTTTTTGGACCAATTACTCCTCTTGGCGGTGTCGCGTTTATTGTAGGATGGATTTTATTAGGAACTGCAGTTGTAAAAGGATTATAAAACAAAGCTGGCATTTGCCAGCTTTGTTTATTATCTTGGAGCATAAGTCGCTTGTTGACTAGGTAGATACGTAATTTCTTCGGGGAATTCAACGTAATCTAAATAAATCATAAGCAATAAATAGCGTTTTCCAGACTGTGGTTCGCTAATTACGATATGGTCGCGCCCAGCAGCCTCAATAATACCAGTATAAGATTGAGTCCCTAAAGAACTACTGCGTTCATATGTCATAACGACAGTCGCTTGTTTCCCTTTATTTAAGCGAAGAATATTTTCGATATAGGATTGCTCTAATGGAAGCATTCCTTGAGATATTGCATATTGTGCTTGTGCAGCTTGTTGCTGCAAAGCTTGCTGTTGTTGCGGAATTATTTGTTGTTGCTGTGGTTGTTGCATATAACCTCCTGAAGGTTGATAAAAACCTGTTCCGTAGTATGGATTTTGTTGCTGTGCCATTCAAAAATCCCTCCTCAGTTTATTCTTTAATACACTCTTGGACAATCTGCACTGGAAGGTTGAAAGAAACAATGCTTTTTAAAACGGCCGGAATTTTGCTGGTTATACCAAGTTGGTGGACAATCACCTTCAGGCCTAAAGAACCATAATGCAAAATTTGCAGGCCAAAAACGCTGACCTTGAATATTCCGTCTGGCAAGTGCAATATCTTGCTCGCGTGCTCGTTGATAGAAATAGCCTTTTTGAGTTGCTTCAAATCCACCAGGTCTTTGATAAACCATTTGACGTAAATTTCGTATGTTTTTAAAGTCTAAACAATTTCCACGAACACGGTTTACCCCAACATTCCCAACCATTAGCATACCTTGTTTCCCTTCACCTTCAGCTTCGGCACGCATTAGCCTAGCTAATAACTTCACATCTTCTTCTGTATGCGAAATAACAGTCATTATGTCTCACCTCTCTGTTTGGAATGCATTAGAGAAAGAGGTTTATTTCTGGATGAAGTTTAGAACAATTACTAGTTCATACGTATGAGGAAAAGGAAGCAGATATGACAACCAAACAAAGTTTTAAGAAGGAGAATTTTAACTGTAAAGGGAGGAAAATAATAAAAAAGGCTAGCACTTTGCCAGCCCTTTATGATTCAAATGTGTTTGCCCATATGTTTGAAAAGAAACCACCAATGGATCGCAACGTTAATATAAACCAATTCGCTTTTTCCACTTCTTCAGTTGTTTTAGCCGCAACTTTCAGCTGTTTACTACCATCTAAGAATCCATATCGATCGGTTGTTTCTAAGACAATTGAACCTACTTTCGCATCCTTCTTAATAGGAGCAATTAGCTTTCCCTCTTCAGCAAGTGAAGGAATAGCCTCGGTTGAAGTTTTGTAAGGTGGTTTACTTCCTTTTTTTGTGACAACTTCTATTTCCTTTTCAGGTGCTATAGATACGGCATCTTCTTTTCCTTTTACGACAGAAATCGTATTGTTTTTATCTAGTGTTAACTTTTTCTTTTCAAAGTTACGAAATCCGTAATCAATTAATTCGCGAGATTCTGTAAAACGTTCATCCATTGATTTTGTTTTTATAATGACAGAAATAAGGCGTAAGTCGCCACGTTTTGCTGTAATGGTAAAACCATATCCCGCTGTGTCAGAGCTTCCCGTCTTTAATCCATCTGTTCCTTCATAAGCGAAGGCAGCACCAGGGAGCATCCAATTCCAGTTTTCCATTCGAATTGGTTTTGGGTGATTATCAGGGAAGTTTCGAAACCTTTGTTTTGTATCTTCTAGCATTTCTGGATACTTTGTAATCAGTGTTTTTGCTAGAATACCCATATCGCGAGCTGATAAGGAATTTTCTCCATTTGGATCGGTTCCTTCAGGATGTTTTCCTTTTAAATCAGCGTTATTTAACCCTGTCGCGTTTACAAATTTATATTTCTTTAACCCTAGTTTTTTGGCATATTCATCAGCAAGCTTTAAGAAGTTTTTTTCACTTCCTGCAAGAAGTTCAGCAAGTGCAATGCTAGATCCATTTGCGGAAAAGATAACAATAGAG
This sequence comes from Bacillus cytotoxicus NVH 391-98, assembly GCF_000017425.1. Lineage (GTDB taxonomy): Bacteria > Bacillota > Bacilli > Bacillales > Bacillaceae_G > Bacillus_A > Bacillus_A cytotoxicus. The sequence continues at coordinate 3,965,488 of NC_009674.1, read as the reverse complement.
TGATATAATTCTCGCACTGTATATTGTCTTCCCTTTTCAAATGGAACATTAGAAAATTCATTATTACGCGATACTTCGTAAGCGTAGTCCGAAATATTTACTTTTGTATTCCAAGTAATCTTTCCTGCTTTAATTGCTTCTAAAACAGCATACACAACCATCAATTTCGACATACTCGCAACAGCTAGTAATTCATCGGGATTTTGTTCATGTAGTACCTTTCCCGTGTCTGCATCAAATAAAATAGCAGCAGCAGCTTCTATATGTATGTTTTCTTCTGCATGGGAGTTAGTTGCTCCTAAGGAAGAAAATAACAATAGAAAAGCTAGTAAAATAGATAAGATTTTCCTCATATACATAATCACCTTCGCATCGTTATTAGCATATAGCTTGTATCATTCTAGCATGATTTTGTGAGGATTTTGACAAAACTTTCTCTATTTTAATTTAAAATTGCCGAAAAATGAGGATTTTAATGGAATATGAAAAGATATAAAAAAATGGGTAGGTCTATTTGTTATGAAGAAATGTAAAATGGGAGGAAGGGGTATCCCCTGCCTCCCGTTTTACATTCAATATTTTTCATTATTTTTTCTAAAACGACTTATCTCATTATAAGAAGAAATCTGTCTCCAAAAGATCAGTATGTAAGGCTTTTTGGTACAGGCTTTCGTTTTCTTATACATGTAAAAAGCTTGTTACTTTTTCGCTTGGTAAAATGTTTCCAACAAAGAATGTGCCAAATTCGCCGTAGCGTGCACTTACTTCATCAAAACGCATTTCGTATACGAGTTTCTTAAACTGAAGGACATCATCAGCAAATAGTGTTACACCCCATTCGTAATCATCAAAGCCAACGGAACCTGTAATCACTTGACGTACTTTACCAGCATATTGACGACCAATTTTACCATGGCTATACATAAGTTTTTTGCGTTCTTCCATCGGAAGCATGTACCAGTTATCATTACCTTGACGACGTTTGTCCATTGGATAGAAGCAAATGTGATTTGCTGTTGGTAATTCAGGATATAAACGTGCTAGAATTTGAGGGTTTTGATATGGATCTTCATCAGCTGGAAGATAATTACTTAACTCAACAACAGATACATAAGAATATGCTGGAATCATATATTCAGCTAATGTTGTTTTATTTAATTCTGTTTCAATTTCATTTAACTCTTCCATTGTTGGACGCAGTAGCATGAACATAATATCAGCCTTTTGACCAACGATTGTATACATTGCATGGCTACCTTGTTTTTCTGCAGCTACTTTATTCCACTTTTCAATTATATTTAAAAATTCAACGATTGCTTGCTCACGTTCTTCGCTAGATAATGTTTTCCAAGATACCCAATCGATAGAACGTAAATCGTGCAAACAATACCAACCATCTAATGTTTTTGCTGCTTCACTCATTTCTTTCACCTCAGTTAATGATATTTTATACGTTAACTATAGCATATATAGTTTTAAATTCACCTATGTAACGCTTGGGTGCATAAAATTGTCACATTGTAAGATGATAGAAATAAGAGTGAACTGATATTTAACAAGGCCGAATTTTATGAAAATATAATCATTTTGTTTTTCCCTATTTTTTAGGAGCTATAAGTTTAAAATATATGTGAAAAGAAGTATTCTTAAAGGTAGAGTTTTTTAATATTTGTAGGAGGGTTTATTCGTGAGCGATTTATTTACAACAGTAAAAGAAAAGGTTCAAGGAAAAGGCATTTCTATCGTACTTCCTGAAGGAACGGATGAAAGAATTTTAGGCGCTGCAGAGCGTTTAGCAAAAGAAGAAATTGTAAAACCAATTCTAGTTGGTAATAAAGAAGAGATTAGCGCAAAAGCTGCTAGCCTGAATTTAACATTAGCAGGCATTGATATTTATGATCCAGCTACATATGAAGAAATGGATGCAATGGTAGCGTCTTTCGTTGAGCGTCGTAAAGGGAAAGCAACAGAAGAAGATGCTCGTAAAATCTTAAAAGACGAAAACTACTTTGGCACAATGCTTGTATATATGGGAAAAGCACACGGTCTAGTTAGTGGGGCAGCTCATTCTACAGCAGATACAGTTCGTCCGGCACTTCAAATCATTAAAACAAAACCAGGCGTTACAAAAACTTCAGGCGTATTCATTATGGTACGTGAAGATGAGAAATATGTATTCGCTGATTGTGCAATTAACATTGCACCAAACAGCCAAGACTTAGCTGAAATTGGTATTGAAAGCGCAAAAACGGCAGAATTATTCGGTATCGACCCACGCGTTGCAATGTTAAGCTTCTCTACAAAAGGTTCTGCGAAATCTCCAGAAACTGAAAAAGTTGTAGAGGCAACTCGTATTGCAAAAGAAATGGCTCCTGAATTAACATTAGATGGAGAATTCCAATTTGATGCAGCATTCGTACCATCTGTAGCTGAGAAGAAAGCTCCAGGTTCTGTTTTAAAAGGTGACGCTAACGTATTCGTATTCCCAAGCTTAGAAGCTGGTAATATTGGTTACAAAATTGCTCAACGCCTAGGTAACTTTGAAGCTGTAGGACCAATCTTACAAGGTTTAAATATGCCGGTAAACGATCTATCTCGTGGTTGCAACGAAGAAGAAGTGTACAAGCTAGCGTTAATTACAGCAGCTCAAGCACTATAATGATAAACCCCGCCTATTAAAGCGGGGCTTTTTTCGTTATTTCTCAAGGCCGAGCGCTTTATTATTACGATCAATAATGCGCTGTAAGTTCATCTCATATAATGGAACTTCATCTACTGTTAGTTGTGAAGGAGTTAACTTTTGTGCAAACTGTTGCAATGTTTTTAACAGGCGCAGCATTAAGTCTTGAACAGTAATTGTTTCACCTAGTAATTCAGATAATGAAGCCATTGTACTTGGTACAATGTTAGGATACGTAAACCTTGTTTGTTCTCCTTGAATTGCTATATTGTAAAAATCACGAACAAGAGCTGCGCGCCCAGAGCCGCTCCCTGTAACGCATAAATAAATTTGTACAGCTACTCCTCCGCGAATACGGCGCTGTGAAATACCAGCAAATTTTTGATCATGAATGCTTAAATCATAGCTTCCAGGACAATAAGAGCCGACGATTTCCTTTGCTTCAATATTTACATCGTAATCTTTTAGCATTTCTTTAATTAAGTGCCACATTGTATCATATCCAAGGTCAATATCGATACCTTTATCAGATTCTTGGAATAAAAGTGATACATTTAAAACTCCTTCATCAAGTACGACTGCAAGTCCGCCGGAATTGCGGACAATGACATTGAAATTCTGCTCTTTTAAGAAAGAAATTCCTTCTTGTAAATGAGGAAGCCTTGAATCCTGGATTCCGAGAACAATTGTATTGTGATGAACCCAAGAGCGCATTGTTGAAGCTGAAGCACCATTTCCAATTGTTGTACATAGCGTATCATCCATTGCAAATGATTGCAGAGCATGGAACGTAGGCCCTAAACTAGACTGATCAATAATGCGCCACTCTGGTTGAGATAAAATCGAATGGGAATTTCTCATATCATTAACCCCTTATCTATAAAATGACAATCTTTATTATAGCAAAAAAAGGTTGCGGGGGAGATTGTAAAAGAATCTTACTGGGGCTAGGATGGTTGGAGATATAGTGATGAAAGAGAATGTGATCAATTAGAGAGAAATACGGAAATTTAATTGCAGAATAAAAAGGATGCCTTATTCGCATCCTTTTTATTCTGCAATTTTTTCTAAGTTACCGTTTCGGTCCATTCGGAAAGAGGTTTGCGTGCGTTCTTCTTCGTCCATCAGTGCCAATTTACGAGCACGATTCATAATATTCATCAGTGTTTCGTAATCTTCTTGCACTGTATTCGATTGTTTTTCTAATTTTTCCAGTTTCTTTTCTAATTCTTCGTTGCGAAGGATTTGCTTTTTTAATTCTTGATTTAATCTCGTATTCTCGTTTTCGAGTGCGGTTACTTTCACATTGGAAGATCCTACTGTTTGTAAAAATTGAATGACATCTTGCATTGTGATAGAAGATTCAGAAGCAGTTGATGGTACTTGTACTGCTTGTTCCTCATGCGACGTTATTACTGATGGAGTTGGCGGTGTATAGAGTAGACGTTTTTTTGCATGTTCACCGCCAGCAGCTCGCATTTTATCTTTGCGATGTTTTTTTGCTAACTGAAGAGCTTGTTCATAGCTATAGCGAACGACAGCATTCCAACGAAACCCACAAGCTGCTGATGTCCGGTTTAAACGATCTCCAACTTCCTCAAATGCATTTAACTGTGTACTTCCTTCTCGAACATGACGGAGGACTGTTTCGGCGAGTAATAAATCATCCTCATCTGTCCAAGCATCTTGTCTTACTTTCATAGATTCAACTCCCTTTCTTTTTATGAACTTCCTATTTTTATATTGGGCAAAAAGAACAGCTTTTATACAAAGCTTTTAAAATTATGGTAGATTTTGATGATTTATTTCGTCTCTTTGCTGGGGATACGGTATAAGGTTTGAATGAAGGTGATTTACGTAGGGAAAGGTAAAAAATAAAACAAAGGTTTTCTGCTGTGCAAAGCGATAGAGGAAACTTGCATCCAGCTTCAAAGAGCGGTAAAATACCATTTAGTGTTTAGGTTAAATGTACTTGTGAAAAGTTTAAAATAGAGGAAGTGTTATATAAAATGGGAAACGAATTTCGCGTTTGTGATGATTGCCAAGCAACGAACATTAAAACGTTGATACCGAAGCTCAAAAAAATAGATTCATGTGCAAGTATTGAAATTGGATGCCAATCTTATTGTGGACCGGGTCGGAAAAAATCATTCGCTTTTGTAAACAATCGTCCAGTTGCAGCACCTAATGAAGACGAGTTAATTAAGAAAATTGAAGCAAAGTTAAATAAATAAGAGGAAGAGTGAGCGTTTCACTCTTCCTCTTATTTATATTCAAATGGCAGTTCGATTCGAATGCTTGTAATTGTATATTGCAAAATAATAGTTGACAGCCTTTTATAGCGCTAGGTAGAATAAGGAATATGATGATGAGAATCATTATCAAAAAAGTAAGGAAGTCAATATTCTTTTTATTATTTCTTGAGAATCAATCTCATTTTGTTACATATATTATTGGTTAGGATGGTTGAGGGATGGGAGCAAGTGCGAGGAGTATAGAGCAGCAAGTAAATATAAAAGAGATTAAGAGCAGACCGCTTATTGCTTCTATTATTTTAATAGCAGGCACGATTTTGTTGGCTATAAGCATGGCAGTTTCCATTTCATTTGGAGCTGCAGATATTAGCTTAAAGACGGTATGGCAAGCTGTTTTTCAATTCGATAATTTATTGACACATCATAATGTCATTTGGGAGCTTCGCATGCCAAGAGCAATTGGAGGCGTAGTTGCAGGTGCGTTTCTAGCAGTATCAGGAGCAATTATGCAAGGGATGACGCGAAATCCGCTTGCATCGCCATCTTTAATGGGAATTACAGATGGAGCAGTATTTGGAATTGCGATTATGTATGCGTTTTTTCCAAATTCACCATACTTAATGTTTGTGATTGCTTCGTTTGTTGGAGCGGCATTTGGTGCAAGTATTGTATACGGTGTGGGAGCTTCCTCACCAGGAGGACTAACACCTGTTAAGTTAGCGCTAGCTGGAGCGGCAATTAGCGCCCTGCTTGGTGCCATCTCATCTGGTATCGCCCTTTATTTTAATCTCGCTCAAGAAGTAAGTATGTGGAATGCAGGTGGCGTTTCAGGGGTGAAATGGGCAAGTATTAATATGTTGTTACCAATTGGACTTGTTTGTCTTGTTCTAGCAATTATAATGTCTAGATACATTACAATCTTAAGCTTCGGTGAAGAAATTGCGATCGGACTTGGACAAAATACAACTTTAATTAAATTTATTGGAACTGTAATTGTCCTTGTTTTAACAGGATCAGCCGTATCGATGGCCGGATCAGTCGGGTTTGTAGGTCTTGTGATTCCACATATGACACGCTTTCTCGTTGGGTCTGATTATAGATGGGTCATTCCATGTTCCGCTGTATTAGGTGGCTTATTAATTGAATGTGCAGATATGTTATCTCGCATTATCAATCCTCCATTTGAAACACCAATTGGTGCGATTACAGCCTTAATCGGTGTTCCATTCTTCCTTTACTTAGCTCGTAATGAAGGGAGAGGAAAAATGTGAGGACAAGTATTTTAACAAAAAAGAACATTTCTGTTTTAACGATTATAGCGGGGTTAATTGTGTCCGTATTTTTCATTAGTTTAAATACAGGGACATTTAAAATACCGCCGATAGATGTATTGAAATCGTTAGTAGGATTAGGGGTTGAAGAGCAATCCGTTATTTTATTTGAATTTCGTATGCCTCGAATGGTTATTGCTATTTTAGTGGGTTCAGCATTAGCGATATCAGGGGCAATCATGCAAGGTTTATCAAGAAATCCACTTGCTGACCCTGGAATTATCGGTATTAATGCTGGAGCAGGATTGACAGTTGTAGTTTTCGTCTATTTCTTCTTTGGAAAAGTAGGAACCGGTACGTTCTTATCCGTATTCATCCTTCCATTTTTTGCTTTGGTTGGTGCGATATTGGCAGCAGTTATTATTTATACACTTGCATGGAAAAATGGCGTTTCATCAACGCGTCTTATTCTTGTTGGGATTGCAGTGGCAGCAGGATTTGGAGCGGTTAGTTTAATTTTCTCCATGAAGATGACTTCGAATGACTTTCGCTTTGCAACGATTTGGTTAGCAGGTAGTTTATGGGGGACGGATTGGAAGTTTGTATTAAGTGTGCTTCCATGGATGCTCATTTTTTTACCGATTGCAATCCGAAAGGCTCATGTACTGAATGTCATGAATTTAGGTGATGCAGCGGCAGTCGGTCTCGGTGTCAATGTTGAGAAAGAAAGACGTAAATTATTATTTATTGCTGTTTGTTTAGCTGGTGCATCTGTAGCTGTTGCAGGTGGAATTGGGTTTATCGGATTGATGGCACCACACTTAGCAAGGCGCCTTGTCGGAGGGAAGCACCAAATTATGTTACCGACAGCAGCATTAATTGGAACTTTTCTGTTATTGTTTGCAGATTTGATTTCTAGAAGTGTACTCACAACTTCAGAAATACCAGTAGGTCTTGTTATTTCTGTTATTGGTGCACCATATTTCATTTATTTACTTATGAGGACAAAATAAAGGGAGGCGCGTTTTGAATGGTGACTTTAGCAGTTGATTCGGTATCCGTTGGCTACAATGAAGGATTAATTATTGATGGATTATCAGTGGAAATTCCCGAAGGAAAGATCACGACAATTATTGGACCAAACGGATGCGGGAAATCCACATTGTTAAAGACAGCTTCTCGTATTTTAAAAGCAAAACGAGGGACTGTTTATCTGGATGGAAAAGCAATTGAGAAACAGCCAACAAAAGAAATTGCAAAAAAAATGGCGATTTTACCACAGACTGCAGAAGTGCCAACAGGCCTTACTGTGTTTGAACTTGTTTCATATGGTCGTTTTCCGCATCAAAAAGGATTTGGAACGTTGAAAGAAGAAGATTATCGCTATATTCATTGGGCCCTTGAAGTGACAGGGATGACAGAGTTTGCGCATCGACCAGCAGAGGCATTATCAGGTGGTCAACGTCAACGAGTATGGATTGCAATGGCGCTTGCGCAAGGAACAGACTTACTTGTATTAGATGAGCCGACAACATATTTAGATATGGCTCACCAGTTAGAAGTATTAAACTTATTGAAGAAGTTAAATCAAGAGGAAGGCCGTACAATTGTTATGGTTATTCACGATTTGAATCACGCTTCTCGTTTTTCTGATCATATGATCGCGTTAAGATCTGGCAAGCTCATTAAGCAAGGCACTCCAGATGAAGTTATGACAAGTGAGACATTGCGCGAAGTGTTTGAAATCGAAGCGCAAATTGTTCCGTGTCCTGTAAATTGTAAACCGATTTGTTTAACGTACGATTTAATGATGATTAATCAACAATTGCGTAAAAAAGCATAAATAGGGAAGCTTCCTCTCTTCATCGGATAGAGGGGAAGCATTCTAATGAATGTTGAACTTCTCACTTTCGTTTGGGAAGTTGAACACCCGTTAGAATGGGATGTACGAAACTTATAATAGGGATATATTGATAAATTGCTTTTATTGTTTCGTATAGTGATATACAGCTTATAAAGAAAATGATATCCAGGAGGAGAAAAGAATATGAAGAGATTCAAACTAACATTATTAGCAATGGTACTTGTTGTTACTTCTGTATTATTTGCAGCTTGTTCTTCTGATAAGAAGGAAGAAAAGAAAGCTGACGCAAATGCGAAAGAGCGCACTGTACAGCATGCAAAAGGGGAAATAAAAATTCCTGCAAAACCAAAGAAAATTGCTGACCTTAGTGGTTCGACGGAAGAATTATTAATCTTTGGAATGAAACCAATTATTACTGCAAATACGTCTCAAGAAAAAATTGATGCTCATATTGCAGATAAATTAAAAGGTGTAAAACCAGTTGGCTCTGCTTGGGGCGACAAAATCAACATTGAGGCAGTAGCTGCTGCAAAACCAGATTTAATTCTTGTGAATAATCGTCAAGAAAAAATCTATGATCAACTATCTAAAATTGCACCAACTGTTATGTTAAAAACTCCATTAGATCAATGGCGTCCGAAGTTTAAAGAATTAGGTAAAATCTTTGATAAAGAAAAAGAAACAAAAGAATGGTTTAAAAAGTATGATGATAAAGCAAGCAAATTACATGATAAAATCGTTGCGAAAACTGGCGATGCGAAGTTCATGAAAATGGCTGCATATCCAAATGCATTCCGTGTATATGGTGATTACGGTTACGGTAGCGTAATCTTTACAGATTTAAAATTACCGGCAGTTGCAGGGACACCAATGGATAAACCGTTAGTACAAGTACAAAAAGAAGCATTAATCGACTACAATCCAGATTACTTATTCGTATTTACAACAGGTGACGGTTCTCAGCGCTTAAAAGAATTCCAAGAAGAAACAATTTGGAAAAATATGAACGCTGTTAAGAACAACCACGTATTTACAATTAAAAATGATGCAGTAAACAAAGGATACTTCCCACTTGGTAAAGAAATGATTTTAGACGAAGTTGCGAACTTTGTTTTAGGGAAATAATAAAAAAGAAATCACTTTCGGAATCGTGAAAGTGATTTCTTTTTTATATAACAGTATTTTTATACAGTCTTTCATTTCTTTCTCTTTCCTATTTCGTTTATAATATAAAGTAAGAATGTAGTAAAGAAAGGAGGATGTCGATGGTATATTTAAACGACAAACTCAGCGAAACGAAAGTATTTAAAGACCCAGTACATAAATATGTGCATGTACGTGATCGCGTCATCTGGGATTTAATTGGGACAAAAGAATTTCAACGTTTACGCCGTATTAAGCAACTTGGAACGACATTTTTCACATTTCATGGCGCGGAACATAGTCGCTTTACTCATTCATTAGGTGTATATGAGATTATTCGTCGTATGATTGATGATGTATTTGATGGCAGACCAAATTGGAATGCAGAAGATAGATTATTATGCTTATGTGCTGCGCTCTTGCATGATGTTGGCCACGGACCATTTTCGCATTCATTTGAAAAGGTGTTTTCACTTAATCATGAGCAATTTACACAAAAAATTATTGTTGGTGATACCGAGGTTCATGAAGTTTTACGCCGGGTAGATTGTGAATTTCCGCAGAAGGTAGCAGACGTGATTGCGAAAACATCTCATAATAAATTGGCAATTAGTATGATTTCAAGTCAAATTGATGCGGATCGTATGGATTACTTGTTGCGAGATGCCTATTTCACGGGGGTAAAGTATGGGAATTTTGATATGGAGCGTATATTGCGTGTAATGCGTCCATATGGTGACCAAGTTGTTATTAAGAGCAGTGGTATGCATGCTGTTGAGCATTATATTATGAGCCGTTATCAAATGTATTGGCAAGTATATTTTCATCCTGTAACGCGCAGTGCTGAAGTTATTTTAACGAAGATTTTACACCGTGCGAAAACATTGCATGAACAATATTATACATTTAAGTATCATCCAGTACATTTCTATTCTTTATTTGAAGAAGAAGTAACAGTAGAAGATTACTTAAAACTAGATGAAAATGTGATGTATTACTACTTCCAGGTATGGCAAGAGGAAGAGGATTCAATCCTTAGCGATTTATGTCGCCGTTTTATGAACAGGAATCTTTTTAAATATGTAGAATTTACCGAGAAGCATGGTTTAGATAATTGGATGGAGTTAAGCAGTTTATTTAAAAAGATTGGTCTAGATCCAGAATATTACTTAGTTGTTGATTCAACGTCAGATTTACCATATGACTTTTACCGAGCAGGAGAGGAAGAGGAACGTCTTCCGATTTTACTTCGTATGCCAAATGGAGAACTTCGAGAACTTTCTCGTGAATCAGATATTGTCGAGGCTATTACTGGTAAGAAGAGAACGGATCAAAAGTTATTTTACCCACATGATTTAATCTATGAAGATGGACGAAAAGGAAAATATAAAGAGAAAATTATCCAGCTATTAGAAGGGAAAAAGTAAGAAGCAGTCTTATCGCTGCTTCTTACTTAAAAAGATTGAAATTATTTGTCGCTTAAGCGTTTTCCACCAACTGCGTAATGATTTTTAGACATTTCTTCAATGAAAACAACGATGTTTTCTTCTGGAGCACCAGTTGTTTCGCTTACTGCTGCAGTTACTTTTTCAGCAAGAGCTTTTTTTTGTTCTTCTGTGCGTCCTTCTAGCATTTTCACTGTTACGTATGGCATGTATATTCGCTCCTTTATGTAAGTTACAATCTTATTATAACGGATTTTAAGGGAGAACAATCGCAAAAAAACAAATATTTTCTTTTTTGACATAATGAAGAGGAGATGAAGTATGGATCAGTTATTTAGGTATCCATTGCACCAAATTCCACTTGTAGCAATGGCTATTATTATCGCTTTATCTGTGCATGAATTTGCACATGCATATGTTGCATATAAGTTCGGGGATGACACAGCAAAAAGACAGGGGCGTTTAACGTTGTCTCCAATGTCTCATCTAGACCCAATTGGTATGATTGCTGTACTTATTTTAGGCTTTGGTTGGGCACGTCCTGTACCTGTTAACCCATATAATTTTAAAAGGCCACGTCTTGCTGGCATTTTAGTATCTATTGCAGGGCCGATTAGTAACTTTCTTTTGGCAGCAATCGGCTTAATCATTTGGTATGCTCTAATAAGGATTGGTGTTTTAACTGCAATTCCATTTGCAGTTGCAGATACATTAGGACAATTTTTTGAAATTTTTATTGTTCTTAATGTTGTTTTGCTTGTTTTTAATTTATTACCGATTCCGCCACTTGATGGATATCGTGTTATGGAAGATTTAGCGCCAGCAAATATTCGCGCCAAAATGACGCAGTATGAAAAATATGGAGCAATTGCGTTATTAATTCTTGTGATTACACCGCTTGATCGCTATACAATTCAACCTATTTTCAGCGTGGTCATTCCGCAAGTATTAAGGTTTTTAGAAAATATCATTGCGCCTATCTTTGGGCTTATATAATCTGTGAGTGAGGAGGAATTGTCTATGACAGAGAAAAAGAAAAAAATCGGTTTTAATATTATAAAGAACGATTCAACAGATGGACATGGTGGTTTTGGTGTGGGCGCGCTTAGCCTAGAAAACATTTCACCTGTTATTGTAGATGTAACAGAACAAACAGCCTTTGTTGATATCGGAGCAATGCATGCGCGCAGTGTGGTAGAAAAGGGAATTAAATTTTTAATAAATAAAGAAGAAGTTCCGAACGGAAAACCGTATTGGCTCGTTTGGGTAACGATTGAAAGAACGGAAAAAGGTGCGTATTATGCCGGTGTCACAGCCTGTGAAATGACAGTTGACCGCGAAATTCGCCGCGGCTATAAATCACTTCCTGAACATGTAAATAAAATGGATAAATCATTAAAGCGTCACATTATCGTTGATCATATGGATGAATCGTCTAAACAAGTATTGGGAAGATTCCTAAAAGAGCATAATGAAGCAATTTGGAATGAATCGAGCGCAGAATTACGTCATGCATTATTAGGCGAATAAAATCGTTGGTGTATAATATCTTCAACCCACTTGAGGATAAGAAAGGGAAAGGCTACTAGAAGTAATTTGAACTGTCCCCCGAATCGTGGACACTTAAAAAAGGTCCATCATTCGGGGTTTTTGTATATTTTTCTAAGCAAACCTCGTTATAATGGATACAACGATAGAAGTGAGGTACGGAACATGAGTAAAATGATTTTAATAAACAACAAATGAAGCAACTAGAAAAGAAGGAAAATGTGGTAAAAGGATCAAAACGTTCGATTCGCTATTGTCCAGATTTTAAAGTAAGAGCTGTGAAAAAAATCAACAAGGAAAAGGGCCAAATCAAATTTTTTTAGAAAATGGATTCGATTTAGAGATAATTGGTGAAAAGAAGCCAAACCAATGTTTAAAACGTTGGAGAAAAACATATGAACAATTTAGCGAGGAAGGATTTTATACAGAGCGTCGCGGAAAAGGACGTACGGGTCGCCCCTCTTCCAAACCACTCTCTTCTGACGACAAGTTAAAGAAAGCGGAAGCTCGTATTGCGTTTCTGGAGGCAGAACTGGAATTCTTAAAAAAGTTAGACGAACTCGAAAGGCAGGCGTTACAGAAGAAGCGATTTTAACACCTCGTGAAGCCTATACACTTATTGAACAAACGATTCGTCGCTTCCGATTTCCTCGTATGGTGCGTTATTTTTACGAACTCGCGGGCGTAAGGCGTAGAGGATATTACGCTTGGCTTCGTCAAACAGATCAGCATATGGAGAGGGAACAGAATGACGAAAAAGATTATGAACTGATTCAAGAAATTAAAGAGGAATCACCAAGTCATAAAGTAGCGATACAATGTTTCAAACGTGTAATATTAATTTAATTAGAATCAAAAACATGAATTTAGTACAGTACTAAATTCATGTTCTAGAGGTTATTTATTTTTTTACTTATCCTCTGTAATATTCTCGTAATCCGATACCCAAATAACACTGTCCTTAATTAAATATTCATTAGAGGTTTCATCATCGTAGGAGATAACCTTTCGGACCTCTAGTAAATTATTTAATAATAATTCTTGTTCTGTTGCAGATAGAGTATTTACTTCATCTTCTAGCCAAATAGAAATTAAATAATATGCTCGCCAATTGAGAGCGATGTTATTTAAAAATAACGGTTTTTCTAATTGAATTTGATATTCGACGAATTTATTTTTATACTCTACTATTTGTTCCTCTATAGCTATAATCAACTGCGAATCTAATAACTCATTTTCATTTATATGTAGCCTTAAATAAAAGTGATTAAACTTAGATTCGGCGGCCAATTTCCAACTTTGGAAAACTTCAACCAATGCACAAATCACTTTCTTTTTATACCAAATTGGTAAATTCTGTGTGTCTAGATAATTAAAAGTTTTTACATAATCAAAATGGTTATCCTCTAAAAATTTATTATCAAATTGACTATTCTCTATTTTCCATTCATTCAACTTTCTAACTCTTCTTTTCCAACCTCTAATTTTTTTCAAGAAATAGTACACCTCTATTCAAACTATTATATTTTTATAGATCTACCTTTAACGGGACCTTTAATCATGTCACCAGTAAGGGGATCCATACTTCCTAGATGCTTACCTTTACTATCATAAACCTCAATGTCATTATGGGTATGATCCCATTCATAGTATTTCTTTTTTGAACCTTTACCACTAGTTTTAGTTTTTCCTTTGTGTGGTGATAAGCCTTTCCACACCGGGCTATTTGATTTTGTTAGTTGCTTAGAAATTTGTCTTAAAGCAGTTTTTCCCCATTTTTTAATAGCAGCTTGGATACCTGCTCTGGCTACTAAAGCTAATACCACTGGAACGGCTGGTATGAAAGAAGCTTGAAGTTTTGTTGTATCGTACTCATATATTTTACCAGTTTTTAGATCTTTAAAGTTGGCGATGAATACTTCTTCATTGGATTTAATTACTTCAACATCAAAATTTACTTTTATTTCTTCCCCATTTGCATCAATAAAGTTCCCATTAACCTGGATATCACCTGTTTCTTTATCTAAAGAAACAGCCGTTGATGCAGTAAAATCTTCGGCAGTTACTGCACTTTCTACTATGATTTTTGTACTATTATTTGTAATAATGTCAACGTTCAATCCTTCTGAAATGCTGCTATCAACTTGTTGTTCTACACTTTGATCAATTAGATTTGTTTCTTGTGTTGCAGCGTTAGCTTCTTGAACACTAGTCCCTAAATTGGGAATTAAAGTAATAAATAAAGTCAATATCATTATTTTTATTAACCATTTTTGCACCTTTAGTCACTCCTAGTCATTTTTGTATTAAACCATAGCCAAATTCATTATCATACCCCTTACTTCCTAGATCTATTGAACGCTCAATTAAAATTTTTTTAATTTGGTCCAAGTTAAGCATATTGTCACTTTCAGCTAATAATACAGATATAACACCAGTTGCAAATGCAGTAGCAAATGATGTTCCACTATATATGGAATACCCTCCGTCTTGATTGGTTGATAATATATCAACTCCAGGGGCTGCAAAATCTATTTTTCCTTTGGCGGATGAGCTAGCACGTTTAAATTCTTTATTTACTGATGATATAGATATAACATTTTCATACTTAGCAGGGTAATCTACACCCAATCCATATGTATTACCGGAAGCTGCTACTACAATAATTCCGGAATCTACTGCCTCATCTATTGCTTTTTTTAATTCAGGAGTTTCAGATTGTAACCCAAAGCTAATGTTTAATATATTAACTCGTTGTTCTATACACCACCGTATCCCTTCAATAAGATGATTAACCTCGCCTTTACCCTGATTATCAAGGACTTTGACATCATAAAGTTGAACGTTTGGAGCTACACCTAAAATTCCTAATGTATTATTTTCAGCGGCTATGATTCCAGCAATAGCAGTTCCATGACCAGTTTCATCAATAATAGGATTATTTAAATTAATCGTATTGAATTCTTTTACAATTTTACCTTTTAAATCTTCATGTTCTTTATATATACCACTATCCAAAATAGCAACCTTGATTGTATTTTGGATATGAGTAAATCCATTTTCTATTACAGCTTTTCTTCCCCAAGTTACAGATTGTTCTTCTTTTTTATAGGGAATGTTAGATTTTGTTTTTGATAATGTAGACTCACTATAAAAAAGAAAATAAAAAAGTGAACTGCACAAAACTAGTCCTGTTAGCATAGAAATTAAAATCTTTTTAACCTTATTCACCTCTTTTCTACATGTTTTCAAGGTAAGTATTGTAATTAATAATGCATAATCCGAATATAAAAATATCATTTATAAAAACGTTTTATAAGACTGCGAATTATTTCTTTTTTATGTTAATATTTATATATGGAAACTGATATAATTAACGTGATTTACTATATATGATATTAATGATGGAGAAGGTTTATTTATCATAAGGTAAGTGAACAGAAGGTTCCAAATCTTTTTGTTATACTATAAAAAGTGCATTAAAAAAGTTCTTGAACCAAATTAATGAACTGTACCCTGAATCGTGGACACTTAAAAAAGGTCCATCATTCGGGGTTTTTGTATATTTTTCTAAGCAAACCTCGTTATAATGGATACAACGATAGAAGTGAGGTACGGAACATGAGTAAAATGATTTTTAATGAATTACAAACGAAGCAACTAGAAAAGAAGGAAAATCAACAAGGAAAAGGACCAAATCAAATTTTTTTAGAGAATGGATTCTCTTTAGATATCATTGGTAAGGGGAAGCCAAGCATCTCGTAACGAAGATTCGTCGGGCGAATTCTTATAAACAGATCGCAAAAGCGACACAAGAACATAAGACCTGTCCGAAGCTGTTGAACCGCCAATTTCATCAGGGAGAACCGGAACAAAAGATGGTAACCAATATATGACGTATTTATTGTATGGGAAAGAGAAAAAAGCATATTTATCAGGTGTAAAAGATTGTAAGACGCGAGAGATTTTAGCCTATCACATCTCTCCCTCTTGACAAATGGAGATTGTTTATCAAACACTCGAAAAATGGAAAGTGAGATTAGGAGGCACCATTTATTCAGAAGCCATGCTGTATTCCGATCAAGGTTTTCATTACACTCATTCGGAATACCAAAAGCGAGTAAGAGAAATGGGGCTTAGACAATCTATGTCACGTAGAGGAAACTGCTTAGATAACACTCCAATGGAATCTTTTTTCGGTCATATGAAGGATGAATGCAATGATAAATGTTGTCAAACATTCCAATCTCGTCAAGAAGTAATAAATGAGTATATGCAAGATTATCATTATGATCGTTATCAATAGACACTCAAAAAAATGGTTCCGGTACAATACCGGAACCATCTTTTAAGTGTTTAATTTTTAAGGCCTTTTTATGAAACTGTCCATTTTATAGGGTACAGTTCAAATTTTCTAGTAGCCTTTCATTTCGTTTACCATGGGATGTATTTTTTCCACCAGCTATCCTTTTTCTTCTCTTTACTAATTTTCTCAAAGTCTTCTTTATCATCAACATGGTCCATACAATATTCAGTTGGCTCCGTCCCTTTTGTAAAATACATTTTTACAAAGGTAGGGCATCCTTTTGTCGCGATTTTTCCATTTTCAGGATTAATATTTAAAGCGATAACATCACTTGGTTGCTTCAACTTTTTCTTCGGCTGACCATCTAATCCTTTTTCCATTGTATCTGCCCAAATTCTTTTGGCATAGCCTTGTTCAGCTGGGTTGGAAATCGGTTTTGGCTGGTCATATCCGACCCAAACTCCTGTGACAAGTTGCGGTGTGAAGCCAATCATCCAACTATCTGTTTCGGTTGAACCTGATTTTCCGGCATATGTTCGTGACAATTTTGGAAGAAGGGATTGTCCTGTTACAGCGGCATAACTGCTTAATTTTTTGTTAAACATTCCAGTCATCATCTCTTCCATAACAAATGCTTTATTTTTATCAAGAACTTGCTTACTTTCTAAGTGTGCATCGTATAAAATATTTCCCTCGTAATCAACAACGCGGCGAATAAAGGCTGGTTTCACCTGTTTTCCGCCATTAGCAAACATACTATAGGCATTTACCATTTCAATTGGTTTTACAGGAGATGTACCGAGAGCGAGAGAAGGAACATCTTGCAATGAACTTGTAATACCAAATTGTTTCGCTGTTTTTATGAGAGTTTCAGTCCCTAAAAATAAGTTTGTTTTGACAGCATACACATTATCCGATACGGCAAGAGCTTGTGCCATCGTTACAAAATCATCTGCATAATAGCCCTTATAATTTTTCGGTTGATACTTCGAAACACCGTCTCCTAAAGTAAATACGGTATATTCACTTTTTAACCGAGTAGCAGGTGTAAAGCCTTTCTCTAGTGCCGCGTAATATAAAAATGGTTTAAAGGTTGACCCCGGCTGACGAGCAGCTTGGATGGCCCGGTTAAATTGGCTCTCCTTATAATCTTTTCCTCCTACAAGAGCAGCTACTTCCCCTGTTTTCGGATTCATGGAAACAAGGGCGGTTTGGATATCTGTTGTCTTTGGAATATGATCCTTCACAGCTTGTTCTGCAATGCTTTGTAGCTTTGGATCTAATGTTGTATAAATACGAAGACCACCGCGTTGCAATGTTTGTTCATCTAATCCAACATCGTGAAGAAGAGCAGCTTGTACGGCATCTTGGAAGTACGGTGCTATTTCTGTCACTTCTTTTGTATCTAATGAAGAAAGTGCTAGCCTTTCTTTTTTTGCAGCTTCAGCTTGTTGTTTTGTAATATATCCTTGCTCGACCATTTCATTTAAAATAAGCGATTGTCTTTGTTTAGCACGTTCTTTTTTTAAGTAAGGTGAATAAAGGCTCGGCCCTTTTGGAATTCCAGCAAGCATACTCGCTTCTGCCAATGTTAAATCTTTTGCTGCTTTATTGAAATATAGCTGGGCAGCTGCTTCAATTCCGTAAGCGCCATGTCCATAGTAAATGGTATTTAAATAGCCTTCTAAAATACGATCCTTACTATAATTGACTTCAAGGCGGATTGTATAAATAGCCTCTAATAGCTTTCTTTTCCATGTCTTATCATGGTCTAAGTAAAGGTTACGAGCGTATTGTTGTGTAATAGTACTAGCCCCTTGTACTTTAGCCATCGCCTTTATATCAGCAATGATTGCTCCAATGATTCGCTTCGTATCGAAACCGTGATGGTTATAGAATCTTTGGTCCTCGATCGAAAGCGTCGCCTCTTTCACATAAGGAGAAATCTGTTCAAGTGGAATATTATAGCGCTTTTGCATCTTATTGCTTTGTCCCATAACTGTATCGTCATTCGCATAAAAAATACTCGTTTGTGGGACCAAAGTGGGAGGTGGTCCCATTATTTTTGCAACGATAATAATGATAAAAAAGGAACAAACGAAAAATAGAACAGATGAAAAAGCCACGGTGAAGAAAAGACGTTTATATGTTTGTAGTTTGGAATTGATAGTTTGATCCATCTTCTTCATCCCCTCGTTATATACTTTTACTAGTATTGAGGGTTTTATTGTATTTTAAACACAAAAAAGAGCCCTTTCCGTTAAGAAAGGAGCTCAAGAGCACGCGTAGGCCAGTCTGTAATGATGACATCTACTCCGTAATCTATCATGGTTTGCAAGTCTTGCTCTTCATTAATTGTATAAGGGCGGAAGATAAATCCTTGTTTCTGCGCCATTTGTACGAACTCTTTTGTTAACAGTTTAAAATTAGGGTGTAGCCCCGTTGCTTCTCTTTTTCTCGCTTCCCCAACTGGATCTAACATGGGTTCATCGTATAAAAGAGCTCTCGGAATTTCAGGTGCTATTTCAGCTAATAATGAAATAGAATCATGATGAAATGATGAGAATATAATTTTGTTTGATAGATGGTACTCGCGTACAAGATCGACAACTTTTCGTTCAATATTCGGATAGTGAATCACATCTGTTTTGAGTTCAATATTTAGCTGCAGTTTTGTTGTAGAGAGCCAAATGAGTACTTCGCGCAAAGTAGGAATCTTCGCTTCATGAAAAGAAGGGTGCTTATGACTCCCAGCATCTAAACTTTGTAGTTCCGCTACTGTTTGTTCAGAAACGAGTCCCACACCATTTGTTGTGCGATCAACAGTTTCGTCATGAATAACAACAAGTTCGCCATCTTTTGACAGATGGATATCAAGTTCGATCCCGTCAGCACCAATGCGCTCTGCTTCTTTGAAAGCAATCATCGTATTCTCTGGATGGCTACCTTTCGCCCCGCGGTGTGCGAAAATAAGTGGTTTCTTCATTTCAAAATCTCCTTATTTATGTATTTTCTCCATTATGAAACTGATATAGAAAAAATACAATCAAAATTACAAATATTTACAAGTGTATAATAGTTGCATAATAGTTAACGTTAACGTAAAATGTAATAATGTGATAAGAGGAGGGATACATATGTATAAAATCGATGAAGTAACGAAGCAAGTCGGTTTAACAAAACGCACACTTCGTTATTATGAGGAAATCGGTTTAATTCATCCGCCGGAACGAAGTGAAGGAAACATTCGTCTTTATACAGATCGAGATATTGAGAGAATTAAGAAGATTGTAGAAGCAAAGGAAGTATTAGGAATTACTCTGCAAGAAATGCAGCATTTCTTATCATTGAAAGAGCGAATGGAAAAAAGAAGAAATAGTGATAATCCGCTTGATCGAGCGATGATTCAAGAAATTAAAGATATGCTTGAAAGTCAAGTACAAACATTAGATATAAAAATGAAACAAATGGAGCGAGTGAAAGCTGAATTAGAAGACAGCTTAGAGCGCGCACGTAATTTCTTAGAGAAAACAAAAGGAGAGTAAGTGAACATGGGGAGTAGACAGAAAATGGGAAGATTCATTACAGTATTGGCTACATTCTTGGCTTTCTCAGGTATTGGGGTTGTCGACCCTATTTTGCCAATTATAGCTGAGAAAATTGGTGCCACACATTGGCAAGTAGAAATGCTGTTTACAGCGTATATTTTAACGATGGCAATTATGATGTTACCAGCAGGAATCTTTGCTTCCAGATTTGGAGATAAGCGAATGATGACAATTGGTCTTGCGATTGTAACTGTTTTTGCATTTACATGTGCTATATCACAAACAATTGCGCAATTATCTCTTTTCCGTGCAGGATGGGGACTAGGGAACGCGATGTTTTTTGCAACAGCAATGACATTATTGATTGCTCTAAGTCAAGAAGTTCATGAGGCAGTCGGTTTATATGAGGCAGCAATTGGTTTCGGTATGGCTGGCGGACCGTTATTAGGTGGTATATTAGGCGGATATTCATGGCGTTACCCATTTTTTGCAACGAGCTTTTTCATTTTCTTAGCATTTATTTTAGTATTCTTTTTTGTAAAAGAGCCGGAGCGAAAAACGAAGCGTAAGGCAGCTGGTGTAGGAGAATTACTTAACTTAGTAAAATATAAACCATTTATGCAAGGTGCGATTTCAGGTATGTTATATTACTATGGTTTCTTCGTTGTGCTAGCGTATTCACCACTTATTATGCATGTATCAGCAATCCAACTTGGATTTGTATTTTGCGGATGGGGGTTAGCATTAGCATATGGTTCTGCGATATTAGCTCATAAATTAGAAGGGAAATATGAACCGAAGGCATTGCTACGTTTCAGCTTATTTGTATTTGCCATCCTATTAGTTGCATTATTCTTTGTTCAAATCATGTGGTTACAAATTGTTTTCATTGTTTTATCTGGATTAGCATCTGGCTTAAATAACGCTCTATACACAAGCTATGTGATGGATATTTCACCTTATGAAAGATCGATTACATCGGGTGTGTATAACTTTGTGCGCTGGTTAGGCGGAGCAATTGCTCCTATTTTATCGGGAATTATTGGTCATGCAATTTCACCACAGAGTCCGTTTTTAGTAGGTGGAATCGTTGTTTTAGTTGGATGTGTTATGATTTTTATTCCAGTTCGTCAATCAGCAGAAATAGAGACAAAGGCCCTTTCTTAAGAAAGGGTTTTCTTTATATCGATATATAAGAGTCAGTTGACTTAAATATATTTTTAGTCTTTTTACACTTTTAACTATACTTTTCCGATGTTTTGTTTTATTTTTGTTAGGGGACATTAATGATGTCCCTATTATAAATTTGCAATGAAAGGCGTGATTGTACGATGGAACTATGGTTCACTGAGAAACAAACAAAACATTTTGGAATTACGGCGCGTATTAACCGCACATTACATACGGAGCAAACAGAATTTCAAAAGCTTGATATGGTAGAAACAGAAGAGTTCGGAAACATGCTGATTTTAGATGGTATGGTAATGACAACAGAAAAAGATGAGTTTGTCTATCATGAAATGGTAGCGCATGTTCCTTTATTTACACATCCAAACCCTGAGAACGTATTAGTTGTTGGTGGTGGCGATGGTGGTGTCATTCGCGAAGTACTAAAACACCCAAGCGTGAAGAAAGCAACACTTGTTGAAATCGATGGGAAAGTAATTGAGTATTCTAAGAAATATTTGCCATCTATTGCAGGAGCATTAGATCATGAACGTGTGGAAGTAAAAGTAGGAGATGGTTTCCTACATATCGCAGAAAGTGAAAATGAATACGATGTAATTATGGTTGACTCTACAGAGCCAGTCGGACCAGCAGTTAACTTATTTACAAAAGGATTCTACGCTGGAATCTCTAAAGCGTTAAAAGAAGATGGGATTTTCGTTGCACAAACGGACAACCCTTGGTTTACACCAGAATTAATTACAAATGTAGTGAAAGATGTGAAAGAAATTTTCCCAATTACTCGTTTGTATACAGCAAACATTCCAACGTACCCAAGTGGACTTTGGACATTTACAATTGGATCTAAAAAGTATGATCCACTAGAAGTAAGTGAAGACCGTTTCCATGATATCGAAACGAAGTATTATACAAAAGAACTTCATAAAGCATCATTTGCTTTACCGAAGTTTGTTGGAGATTTAATTAAGTAAGGGCGGGGAACGGTTAGAAGGGATAATCTCTTTTAGTCGCCGCTAAAGCATAAATAACTCATTTAAGGTGTTTGTCTATAAGGCTTGAACATGCTAGTTATGTATGCTTTAGAAAATAAAAAAGTCTTCTTACTATTGCTAAGAGGATGAAGAGTGATCGAGAAAGAGGAGTACAGCACTCCAAATTTGAGAAATAATGAAAGGTTGGGATACCTTAGGTTCCACATAAGGAGGAAAAGAATATGCGTTTTGATGAAGCTTATTCAGGTAAAGTATTTATTAAAAGTCATCCGAGTTTTGAAGAGGCAGAAGCTGTTATTTACGGGATGCCAATGGATTGGACTGTAAGTTATCGTCCAGGTTCTCGCTTCGGCCCTGCACGTATTCGTGAAGTATCAATTGGACTAGAAGAATACAGTCCATATTTAGATCGTGAACTAGAAGAAGTAAAATATTTTGATGCTGGTGATATTCCACTACCATTTGGAAATCCACAGCGCAGCATAGACATGATTGAAGAATATGTAACAAAACTATTAGATGCCGGTAAGTTTCCACTAGGTCTTGGTGGTGAGCACCTAGTGTCTTGGCCAGTTTTTAAGGCAATGGCAAAAAAATATCCGGACTTAGCAATCATTCATATGGATGCTCATACTGACTTACGTGAGTCCTATGAAGGGGAGCCTTTATCCCATGCGACGCCAATTCGCAAAGTATGTGATTTAATTGGGCCGGAAAACGTATATTCTTTCGGAATTCGTTCTGGTATGAAAGAAGAATTTGAATGGGTAAAAGAAGTGGGCATGAACTTATATAAATTTGAAGTGTTAGAGCCATTAAAGAAAGTATTGCCAAAACTTGCAGGACGCCCAGTCTATGTCACAATCGACATCGACGTATTGGATCCAGCACATGCACCTGGCACAGGAACGTTAGAAGCTGGCGGTATCACATCTAAAGAATTATTAGATTCCATCGTAGCAATTGCAAATTCAGATATAAAAGTAGTTGGAGCTGACCTAGTCGAAGTAGCCCCAGTCTACGACCATAGTGACCAAACCCCAATCGCAGCAAGTAAATTCGTGCGGGAAATGCTACTTGGTTGGGTAAAATAAAAGCGGAGGTGGCTTGCTCAGAAGGGAAGGTCATTGGAACTCCAGACGAAGAGGCGCACTTTGCCTCGCAGGAAGGAGTGAAATGTCCGCCCCTTCTAGCCACCATAACTAGAGAAAATAAAAGCGGAGCCGATCACAAATTCAGATATCGGCGATTCGACACATAATATCGACCGCTCTTCAAATTTTGACAATGATTATAAGTTATATGAAAAAAGAGCGAGTTCACGCAGGGAACTCGCTCTTTTTTATGCGACTTTTTCTTTTGAAGAAATTCCGCGGATTTCATCAGCGGTACGGATTGGGTATTTACGGAAGACAAGCGTTCCGATATAACCGATAATTGTGGTAACAATCCCACATAATATAGCGGCGATTGTAACTTTTATTGCATCGTTAAATCCAAAAAGAACAAGAAGTCCTGGAATTGGTGATGCGGTACCAGGTGCATTATTTACGAGTTGAAATAAAGATGTGATAATACCAGCTAATGCACCGCCGACAAAGTTTGTCGTATAGATTGGAATCGGATTGGCAGCGACAATATCAGCTTGTGTCAATGGTTCAATAGCGACAGCAATCGTATCTTTTTTGGAACTAATCTTTAAACGTTTAAAGAAAATAAAGTTCAGTGGAGCTGAAGCTGCTACGGCAAGACTCCCAATCGCCATTGGTAAGCCTGTTAACTGAAGCATAGCAGTTAAAGCCATGGAGCTTAATGGAGATGTAGAGATAACTGTGATGAGCCCACCAAGCATAACGCCCATAATAATTGGGTTTTCTGTAGTTGCAATCGAAATAATAGAACCAATTTTCCCAAGTGTTGCATTTACAACAGGGTCTATAAACATAGCCATACCGCGTGATAGCGGTGCCGCAATAAATAAAATTGCTAAAAATTCAACGCCAGCTGGTAACCTTTTTTCAAGGAACTTTACAATAAAGGCGCAAACATATCCGGCGAAAAATCCGGGTAAAATACCGAATCCGCTAGTAGCAATACCGATTAATACAGCATATACAGGAGATACACCAATTGCTAATGCGACTAAAATGGCCGATGCAACACCGCTCATACCACCAGATGCCTTTCCGACAGCAAATAAAAATTCGCTATGAAACATTTCGCCACCAATATAACGGTGAAATGCTTCAATGAGAAAGCTGGCAATTGCGGCATTTGCTAAAGCTCCCATCGCTTTCATTCCGTAAGGAGCGCGGTAGCTAAAAAGTGTAAATAGAAAAAGTACAACAAGTAATAGTGCTAAACCTTGTAAGATAGCCATTTAAAAACTGTCTCCTTTGATTTTTGTTATAAAAATTTGTATTATTCAATAATAACACAAAAGAGGATGAAACGGAAAAATTTTTTATTAGGAAAATACTGCAAAGTGAGTCAATCTTACGCTCATGTAAGATAAATGTAATGCATTTCAATAGAGTATAGTATACCCTTTTCTTTATAATACAGATATAAGAAATTTAGACAGGAGGCGCATCTATGAAGCTGGCAATGAAAGTGATAGCAGTTTTTGCTATTATTTTAGGTGGAACAGCATATTATTTACAAACAAAAACAGAAGGCGTGGATGCCTTTGTAGACAACTTCTTTTCAAATAAAGAAATACAAGATTATTATGCGGTGATCAATAAAGGTGAGAAAAAAGGTGATGAGTATTTATATACTCTTAAAGGATATACAGAAGATGGGAAACAACAAATGATTAAAAAGATGGTGAACCGTCAATTACAGGAAGGGACTTTTATAAAAATTTACGCAAAAGGTATACAAGGAAAAGGCTGGGCAGAAGTACCAAAGGAATCGATTCCACCAAAAGCGTTGCAAAAGATAGAAAAATCATAAAAGGAGCGAAGGGGTTCGCTCCTTTACTAATGCGTTAAAATCGTAATCGACGAACTTGTTTTATGCGAAATCATTTTTACCCGGCCACCAATCGGAAAAGTAAAAATAGGAGTTGTATGTCCAAAGTTAGCGTTAGCAATGACAGGAATATGTGTGAGTTCAGGTTTTGAGTCAATCATTTCTTGAATGTCCTCCATAGTGGAAGCTGCTCCTTTTTGCATTCTTCCTAATACAATGCCTTTTATATGTTCAAATCCAGGCTGCTGGATGAGAGAGTGTAAATAGCGATTGAAAGTTTGAATGGTAGATTTACCTGTTAAATCATCTTCTTCAAGGAACAAAATTTTATCACATAAGCTTGGCATATATGGCGTGCCTTGCAATAAATTAAAAGTGCTCATATTTCCGCCAACAATCTCGCCAGTACTTTCACCCTCATGTATGGAAATATATCCTTCGTTACTCATAAATTCTCGCTGCTCTTGGTCGATATACCATAGGTCATCGCTCCAAGTTTTAGAAGGGACTATTTCTATTGCATCATTAGTAGTCAGACACTTTAAAAAGTAATCTATCGTATAGTCGAGCCCATGTTTCATTCCAAATGATGAAAAATGTGGGCCTGAATATGTAACTAAACCTGTTTTTTTATAAATTGCATTACTTAAAGCGGTAATATCAGAGTAACCACAAAGAATTTTCGGGTTTTGACGAATGTAATCATAATCGAGATATTTCAATAAACCATTAGAGTTATATCCCCCAAGTGTTGTTAAAATAGCTTTTACATTCGGATCAGAGAATGCTTCATGCAGGTCTTGAACTCTTGAAGAAATAGAAGAGGAAGCGAATCGATCTATCTCTTCAGCATGTTTCGAGAATGTAACTTGAAAGCCCATATCTGTTAATCTTTCAATTGCGAGATTACGGTTGTAATGCGAAACGATACTTAAGCTACATGAAGGTGAAATGACTCGGATTTCATCACCTTGCTTTAATTTTTGTGGAAACATGTTTTTCGCTCCTTAAATGATAGAATATTTAGATTTAATGATTATTTTAACATATAAAGGAAACAAAGGATGAATTATTTTACGAAAAGGAGTTTTCCTGATTTTTCAGCAGACAGATATGGGTTTTTTTTGATATGATAGGAAAAGTGAATTATTTTAATATCTATAATAATGTTGAAAGGTGTGCAAGACGTGGAAAAACAACTTGCAGGCTTGCCGGTGGATGTTCATTTCGTCACAGAAATCCGTGAAGGGGCACGTAAGGAAACCGTTGCTTTTCAGGCAAATGGTCAATACTATGTAAAAGGTGAAAGTACATATGTAACATTCCAGGAGCCAAATGAACAAGGCGAAGTGAGGACGATAATTAAAATTCAAGATGGACAAGTGCTCATTATGAGGTCAGGTGTCGTTTCAATGCGTCAGACGCATGTAAAGGGTGAATGGACAACTGGTACATATAAGAGTGAACTTGGCACGTTTGCATTGCAAACAAAAACAGATAATGTTCTTTTTAAATGGTCGGATGAAAAGAAAAAAGGACAGCTCTTTTTAGCGTACGCATTGCTTCTAAGTGAACAAGAAGCTGGCAGATATACAATTACGATTAATTTAAAGGAGGCAAAATAATGAACTCTTTAGAACAAGTAAAAGAATTGATTAAAGAAGAAATTAAAGCTGCTGTATTAAAAGCAGAATTAGCAACAGAAGAACAAATTCCAAATGTTATATTGGAAACTCCAAAGGATAAAACACACGGTGACTTCTCTACAAATATGGCAATGCAGTTAGCGCGCGTTGCGAAAAAAGCTCCTCGTATGATTGCAGAAGAGTTAATTACAAACTTTAATAAGGAAAAAGCCTCTATTGAAAAAATTGAAATCGCTGGGCCTGGTTTTATTAACTTCCACATGGATAACAGTTATTTAACAGATTTAATTCCAACGATTGTAAAAGCTGGTGAAGCTTACGGTGAAACAAACACTGGTAAAGGTGAAAAAATTCAAGTTGAGTTCGTATCTGCAAATCCAACAGGAGATCTTCACTTAGGACATGCGCGCGGAGCAGCAGTCGGTGACACTTTATGTAACGTATTGGCAAAAGCAGGATACGACGTATCTCGTGAGTACTACATTAACGATGCAGGCAACCAAATTCACAATCTAGCTCTTTCAGTTGAAGCACGTTATATGCAAGCATTAGGTTTAGAGAAAGAAATGCCAGAAGATGGATATCACGGTGCGGATATTATGGAGATCGGAAAACGTTTGGCTGAAGAATTTGGCGATCGCTATGTAAAGGCTGATGAAAAAGAAAGCTATGAATTCTACCGTCAATACGGTTTAAAATATGAATTAGCGAAACTTCAAAAAGACTTAGATAGCTTCCGTGTGAAGTTTGATGTATGGTTCTCTGAGACATCATTATATAAAAACGGTAAAATTGACGCAGCACTTGCTGTATTAAAAGAGCGTAATGAAATCTTTGAAGAAGGTGGGGCAACTTGGTTCCGCTCAACAGCTTACGGTGATGACAAAGACCGTGTATTAATTAAAAAAGATGGTTCTTACACATACTTAACACCAGATATTGCGTATCACCGCGATAAATTAGAGCGTGGATTTGATAAACTGATCAATATTTGGGGTGCGGATCATCATGGTTACATTCCTCGTATGAAAGCTGCAATTCAAGCGCTTGGCTATGAGAAAGAAACACTTGAAGTAGAAATTATCCAAATGGTACAACTATACCAAAATGGTGAAAAAGTGAAGATGAGTAAGCGTACAGGTAAAGCAGTTACCCTTCGTGAACTTATGGAAGAAGTAGGCGTGGACGCAATGCGTTACTTCTTTGCAATGCGCAGCGGTGATTCTCATTTAGACTTTGATATGGATTTAGCTGTATCAAAATCAAATGAAAACCCAGTATACTATGCACAATATGCTCACGCGCGCGTATGCAGCATCCTTCGTCAAGGAGAAGAGCTTGGATTACATGCAGGTGGAGATGTAAACTATAAACTGGTTGCTTCTGAAAAAGAAATTGACTTACTGAAAAAACTTGGTGAATTCCCAGCAGCAGTTGCAGAAGCAGCACAAAAACGTCTACCGCACCGTATTACAAGCTATGCATTTGAATTAGCAGCAGCCCTTCATAGCTTCTACAATGCAGAAAAAGTATTAAATCAAGATAACTTAGAATTAAGTAAAGCTCGTTATGAATTAATGAAAGCAGTGCGCATTACACTTCAAAATGCATTAGCATTAGTAGGAGTATCAGCACCAGAAAAAATGTAATAAAGAAAAGCAAAAAAAAGGCAATCACACCATATTGTGATCGCCTTTTTTTTTCATTGAATTGTATAAGTAACAGAAAAACTAATAGGGCTATAGTAAGTAGATGGTGCATGATATTGTACATACATATTTCCATCTGTTTGCGCAGTGAAAATGCGGCTGTAACCATCAAAGTAGTGTCCGATTAGATTATGATTTGCATCATAAACGCTATAACTAGGAGTCTTACTATTAGGATGGATTGTGAGCTCTTGTCCTTTTTTTAGAAAAATAGCCTCTTTTTCAGAGCTAGTACCTGGTTGAAGAGAATAGAACTTTGTAAAGCTTTGTTCTTGTGTAGCTGCTGCTACCTTTGTTTCAGAGATGAAAGCAGTAGCTCCTGTAATTCCAGCAAGTGTTAATGCACCAGCAATAATCATGTTTTTCATAATAGAAATGCCTCCCTTTAGGTGTAATCATTTGTGTTACAACTAATATTTTACATGAAGAAGACAGGGAGTGAATATGCTTTTATGCATATTTATTTTTTCTCAATAAAAAACCACCGAATAATCGGTGGTTTGACGATTAAGCTGCTTTTTGCTCTGTTTGCACATTCGTATTTTGAATTGAGTTATAAACACCAGTACCAATGACTTCTAATGCCATTTTCATACGTTCTGGTGAGATGTTTTCTAGTACATTATCTTGAGGCGTATGGTATACTTTCTCAATATGATAGATTAATGGATCCCAGCTATCGACGCCCATCCAAATAAATAATGCAGAAGGAATACCAACCTCAGCAAATGGAACATGGTCGCTTGAACCGAACTTTCCTTGAAGAACAAGGTCATTATTTAGCTCCTTACTAGCTTGTAATGCAGCATTCGTTACAAGATTTGTTGAACCATCAAGAGTCATAGCATATAAGTTCTTAGCCTTCTCATAGTTTGTAGCAACCATGTCAGCATTGAACACACCTAAAATACGATCGCGTTCTTTCTGCGATAAGTTTTGTACATAATGATCGGATCCTAGTAATCCTCTTTCTTCTGAGCCGAAAGCAATGAACCGAATTTCCTTATCTGTTTCTACATTTTGAAAAGCACGAGCTAACTCTAATACTAATCCTGTTCCAGAAGCATTATCATTTGCCCCAGGTGCTCCTACGACACTATCATAGTGAGAGCTTATAATGACAGCTTTTTCATTTCCAGTACTCTTTTGTGGTTTCTTTTTTGCGATAACATTTACAGATTGTAGATTTGTCTCATGTCTTGCTTTTAAAGAGAGCGTTATCGTTTTGTTTGTCGCAAGTTCTTCTTTAAATGCATTCCCTTGTGCATAAGCAAGACCAAATACAGGAATGGATTGTTTTTTTGTTAACTGTGGATTAAAAGTTTGCCCATAATTTCCGCGACCGCCAATTAGGCTATATAATAGGACACCTTTAGCTCCCTTTGCTACAGCATTTTCGACTTGTTTGTTATAGTCTGTTACCGTGTTACCTCGTTCAAATAAAACAATCTTTCCGTTTACCTCATTTGGAATATCATTTAAATTTGTTCCACCTTGTACAAAAATGAGAGAAGCAGTAACAGGGTTACTAGAAATAAGCGCATTTGAGGCAGCCCCAGCTTGCCAACTTTTTGATTGTGATAATGATGAGTCTATAAAGCCTACATATTGATCGGGTACAGAGAAAGGCTGATATTCTACCTCATATCCTAGTGATTGTAGTTTCATTCCAACATAACGGGAAGCCCATTGTTCTGATTTTGTTCCACCAGGGCGCGGACCGATGGTTTCGGATAAGAATCGGACGTGTTCGATGGCGCGATTTGCATCAACTTGTTGGGTAATAGGTGGAGTTTTTATAGTTTCTGGTGGGGTATCAGCCTTTGCTTGTCCGATTGGAGCGAGGCTAATAGCGAGTGTAGCAGCAAGCAAAGAGCTTACTATTTTTTTCTTTAGTAATCTTTTCATATTTTTCTCTCCCATTCTTCTAATCTTTATGACTGACAAAAGAAGATGGCTAGTACTCCGTATTTTATTATAAAATTTCTGTATTTTCAATTATTTCCATTTGAGAAATAGGGTAGAACGATAAAATATGTATATTTACATATTTTTGATAAGGATATGTATGTTATCATTCTAACTGAAGGCTCGCTTTCTCTTTGAAAGCCCCTAAATTGCATGGATCTAGTGTACCCAAACTTTAGATTATGTAGAGAAAAGAGATCCCATTTAGGATTTCTTTTTCTTATTGCTTGAACCTTATGAAGGTGATAATCATGTTTTCGCATTCCATGATTATCATCAGTGATATATGTAAGGCATCCATATGAAAAAAGAGGCTGTTCAAGATTTGAACAGCCTCGCCCCGTTTAAAAAGGTGATTCTGAAAAAGAATCACCTTTTTATTTTAGTCTTGTAATTGTGTTAAAATAATTGGTTCACCACGTGTAACAATAATGGTATGTTCGCATTGTGCAACAAGACTTTTATCTGGTGTAATGAATGTCCAACCATCATCACCGCGTTCGATAATATGATCAGCTTTCATAGAAATGAATGGTTCCACAGCAATAACAAGTCCGTCTTTTAAAAGTGCATTATCCATTGGATCATAGTAATTTAAAATGTGATTTGGTGCCTCATGAAGACTAAGTCCGATACCGTGTCCAGTTAAGTTTTGAATAACGTTATATCCGTTTTTATGTGCAAAGTTGGAAACTGCACGACCAATTTGATTTTGTTTTGAACCAGCTTTCACCTTTTTCATAGCTGCCCAAAATGCATCTACTGCTGCTTGGCAAAGCTTTTCTTTTTCTTCATCTGTTCCAAGGACAAATGAAATGCCTGTATCCGCATAATAACCATCGAGTGCAGCAGATACATCTACGTTTACTAAATCGCCTTCTTTTAATACACGATCTCCTGGGATACCATGGGCAACTTCTTCATTTACACTAATGCACGTTACACCTGGGAAATCGTATTCTTTTTCAGGTGCAGAAATAGCACCGTGTTCATCTAATACTTTTTTACCAATTAAATCAAGTTCTTTCGTTGTCATACCCGGCTTCGCTTGCTTTTTCATTTCCTCGCGTGCAAGCGCAACAATACGGCCGATTTTTCGTAAACCTTCTAAATCTTGTTCATTACGAATAATCATGAAAACCACTGTCCTTCCTCGAATGTATCTTACCCGATTGTATCATGTTTATTTTTGTCCTGCTACTTGTGTGCAATATACAGGGGTGATTCTGCTCATAGAGAATATGTGACAATTGTCATGTGCAAGTCATGACGCATCATACTGTTTTCTTAGTTTTCCAATTTATACAATATAAACATAAGAAGTAACGGGGGTAGAGAGATGGAAAAGATTATTGAAGTAAATAATGTTTCAAAAATATTTAAATATAAAAAAGCAGTAGATAACGTTTCGTTTCATGTGGAGAAAGGACAGATTGTCGCATTGCTTGGTCCGAATGGTGCGGGGAAAACAACAACCATTTCTATGATGCTTGGATTAAAAGAGCCATCAAAAGGAAATGTGTCCCTATTTGGAAAGAGTCCGAAACATCAAAGTGTTCGAAATCGCCTCGGTGCAATGCTACAAGGGGTTAGTGTGATTGATAGTGTAACAGTGGAAGAAGCAATTGAATTATTTCGTAGTTATTATACAAGCCCGATTGCAAAAGAAACATTACTGCGACTATCGAACTTAGAGTCAGAGAGAAAACAACGATGTGAGAAATTATCAGGTGGACAAAAGAGAAGGTTAAATTTTGCCCTTGCACTTGCAGGGAACCCAGAATTGCTATTTTTAGATGAGCCTACTGTAGGTATGGATATTACATCGAGGAAACATTTTTGGGAAACAATTCGAAAACTAGCAAGTGAAGGAAAAACAATTATTTTAACAACACATTATTTAGAAGAGGCGGATGCTTTAGCTAATCGAATTTTGTTGTTTGCAAATGGAAAAATCATTGCTGATGGAACACCAGAAGAAATGAAAGCAACCATTTCACAAAAAACGATTTCTTTTTCTATGAAGGAGAAAATCCCAACAGCTTTATTGAAGGAATTACCACATGTTACGGGTGTGCAGTTTCATAATCAGCGCATCATTTTAACAACAGATGATATAGACGATACATTGCGGGCCATTTTTCAAAAGAGTTTACCTGTTAAAGATATCGCAGTGGAACGTGGAAGTCTTGATGAGGCTTTTGAACAGTTTGTTGCAAATCAGAAGGAGGGAATTGTATGAGAGCGATATGGATGCAGTGTAAAATAGAGATTTTCCGTACGTTTCGTAATAAACTATTTATCTTTTTCTCTTTATTAATGCCAGTTATGTTTTATTACATTTTTACAAATGTTATTCAGGTGCCACAAAACGGAGATGCTTGGAAAGCGCATTATTTAATTTCGATGGCAGCCTTCAGTATTGTAGGAACTGCACTTTTTAGTTTCGGTGTAAGGCTATCACAGGAAAAGGGACAAGGCTGGACTCATCTTTTAAAAGTTACTCCCCTCCCGGAAGGAGTATATTTAACAGCTAAAGTTATTGCTCAAACAGCAGTAAATGCTTTTTCTATCCTAGTTATTTTTATCGTAGGCAAGGTGATGAATCATGTAGATTTAACATTGGGACAATGGGTCGGTGCTGGATTGTGGCTTTTATTAGGGGTTACTCCATTTTTAGCGCTTGGAACAATTATTGGATCTATTAAGAAAGCGGATGCCGCTTCAGGGCTTGCTAATATTTTAAATATGAGTTTAGCGGTGCTAGGCGGTTTATGGATGCCGATTGAAGTATTTCCAAAAGTATTACGATCGATTGGTGAATGGACACCAACATATCATTTTGGAAGTGGAGCATGGGATATTGTAGCTGGTAAGTCTATATCGTTGGAAAGTTTCGTAATTTTAGGAGGTTATTTCCTTGTTTTTGTTGTAATATCAATATATATAAGAAAAAGACAGGAAGCGGTATAGAGTGATAGAGAAGAAGCAGTTTGAAATATTTCCAAAAAATATGGGTTTTTTCCCGTACGTCTGGCTTGTCTATTTAGCATTTCCGATTTATTCACTATCTCAACAGACTGGTTGGAAGTTAGTAATAGGATCCGGTATGCTAGTTGTTTTTGTTCTAGCATACCGGCAACTTTATTTTGTAAAAAGAACATTTATAGTATGGGCATGCTTTCAAATGTTTATTGCGTTTTATTTAGGGATTTTTTATAGCCCCTATCTTATTTTTTTATGCTTTTTTACAGCAAATGCAATCGCATTTGCACCAACAAAAAGATCCTTTCGCGTATTGTTTTCTTTATTAGTGTTAACTGTTGTTGCTTTTATATTAACGTTTAGTCAAATTTTTTCAGTCAACTCTTTTTTAAGTGGAGTACCGATGTTTATTTTAATGCTTATGATGCCATTTGCGATGCGTAATTTTAATCAGAAAAGGATGCTAAAGAATCAATTGAATGAAGCAAATGAACAGATTAAAGAGTTAGTAAAACGCGAAGAGCGCCAACGAATTGCAAGGGATCTCCACGATACGTTAGGACATACATTATCTCTTATTACTTTAAAAAGTCAGCTCGCTGAGAAGTTAATTGTAAAGAATCCAGAGCGTGCTAGCATAGAAGTAAAGGAAATTACACAAACATCGCGAACAGCCTTAAAGCAACTTCGTGAACTCATTGCTGATATGCGAATGATTACCGTAGAAGAAGAGTTAGAACAAATCAAGATGATTTTACACGCTGCTAATATTTCATTAGCAGTGAATCAGCAGGTGAGTTTTCATTCCTTATCACCGCTTGAACAAAATATTGTAGGAATGTGCCTGCGTGAAGCCATAACGAATGTTGTGAAACATAGTAAGGCGACATCATGCGAAGTGTCTTTATGTGAAACACAAGGAAAACTGATTTTGCAGGTGAAAGATAACGGAGTAGGTTTCCAAAAACGAAGTCATGATGGAAATGGGATTTTGGGAATGAAAGAGCGGCTTGCGCTTATTGATGGTTCATTGGAACTAAAGGAACTGCAGCAAGGAACGATGTTAATGGTGACCGTTCCTATTGTAATTAGAATAGGAAAAGATGGGGTGAGAGCATGATTCGAATTATCCTTGCTGAGGATCAACGAATGCTGCGCGGCGCATTGGGGGCGTTGCTTGATTTAGAAGACGATATGGAAGTGGTTGGACAAGCGGAAAATGGAGAAGAGGCTTTCACATTAATTGAAAAGCTACAACCGGATGTTAGTATCATGGATATTGAAATGCCGATTCAAAGTGGATTGGATGTTGCTGAAACATTGCAGAAGAAGAAATCATCATGCAAAGTAATGATTTTAACAACATTTGCACGTCCTGGTTACTTTGAAAGAGCGATGAAAGCTGGTGTGCATGGATACTTATTGAAAGATAGCCCGAGCGAAGAATTAGCGGAAGCCATTCGCAATGTGATGAAAGGAAAACGCGAAATTTCTCCAGAGCTCATGTTTGGATTATGGCAAGAACAAAATCCATTATCAGATCGCGAGAGGGAAGTCCTGTTATTAGCAAAAGAAGGAAAGACAACAAATGACATTGCAAAGGCACTGTATCTTTCTCCTGGTACAGTAAGAAACTATATTTCAGAAGTATTAACGAAGCTTAATGCGAAAAATAGAATTGAAGCCATTACAATTGCAGAAGAAAAAGGATGGATATGAAAAAGGAAGTTTACTAATTACATGTTGGTAAACTTCTTTTTTTATAGACGGCCGTTTTAGTAAAATATTTGAATTTATTATGATGTAATGTAGATTTTATTTCATTTTTCGACAAAAAATTTGTTATAGTAAAATGAGATTGTTGATTTTAGGTGATTTTACCGCGAACAGTTGTAATTACTCCATTGCCTGAATCTCTTATCGTGCTTATATGTTTGTATAAGGCGTACTTCATTTCTTTATCTGTAGGTTGAAAATCTCCATATTTTAGTAGTGACCTGTTCTGTTGAACTTTAGCCTCATTTATTTTACCTTTCAAATACTTTTGGCAATATTTTCGTTTATATTATTTTGAGACTTGTTAACTTTTTAATGGTCAAACTAGGCTGAGTAATTTTTATTGGGATTTTGGGTGGGGATTACTTCCATTGATAATGGAAGAAGTAGACTGAAGACAATGAAAACTCCATGAATTTTCACATGGTTTGAGGAGAATGTTATGAAAAAAATGCCGAATTTTACACATATTATGCATGATTTCATATCAAATAATGTCGAATTAACATTATTGTAGTTGTATGACAACTTAAGAAGAATAGATTGCTGTAATGGGATGGTGAGCAAGCGTGCAAGCAGAAAAGCTAGGAAGTGAAATAAAGAAAATTAGAGTGATGAGGGGTTTAACGCAAAAACAGTTATCTGAAAATATATGTCATCAATCAGAGGTGAGCAGAATTGAATCTGGTGCAGTGTACCCAAGCATGGACATACTGCAAGGAATTGCAGCAAAATTACAAGTTCCAATTACCCATTTTTATGAAGTTCTCGTCTATTCTGATATCGAAAGGAAGAAAAGGTTCAAAGATCAAATTCAGTTGTTGAGTAAGAAAAAACAATATGATGAAATTTATAAAATCGTTTCTAACGAACTTAAAAAGGAAAAGAGTCATCCTGAGTTTAAACAATTTCTTCTTTGGTACTATTATTTATCAGCATATGTTTTAAAGAAAATTAGTTTTGAATATTGTGTATTAGAATTGAAAAATATTATTCATCAGCAATATAGTAGTGTGGATGTATTTCAGAACTTATATATTGAAAATTCAATAGCTAGTATTTATGCAGAAAATGAACAATTGGAAAAAGCGATAACTTTATTTCAAAACATCTTGAAACAACTAGAATCCTTACATAATAACGAGGCATTTATAATTAAGGTGAAATATAACTATGCAAAATCATTATATTTAAGTGATCAATATAATGAGGCTCTTTATCAAGTGAACCAAGCTATTGAGGTTTCATGTAATATCGGTAGTATGATGTTACTGGGGCAATTGTATTATCAAAAAGGGGAATGTTTAGAAAAGTTAGGCTATCCATCAAAGGAAATTGAGGAAGTTTATAATAAAGCGCTATTATTTTTTGAATTATTGGATCTACATTCATATAAAAAGATATTGTTATGTAAGAAGAAATACATAAATAATTAAGTATGGTTAGAATATGCAAAATTGCATGTTTTATGAGGGCGATTTCATGTTATATTTAGGAAAAATAAAACATAGGGTGATAAACATGAAGAAATTTCTTGCTTGTAGTTTAGTAGCAGTAGCAATGCTAGCTGGTGTTGCTTTTGGTGTGGGTCAAGATCAGGCCTTAACAAATCAACAAGAAGAAGTACAGTTAGCTTCAGATTTACCTTTTGAACATTAAAATAAAAACAACTGTCTATATTTTAGGCAGTTGTTTTTTTGTAGCAACATTTAGAGATTTTCCTCATTAGCAAGGTTTGAATGTAATGATAGGTGCAGTAATCATTATTTGCGTGCGTTGATATTTTAAGCAATGCTATATAGATGTGATTCTGTTTTTCATTTTTTAATTACAGACGCTTTATAACGTTATCGTGCACGGGATATATGAAAAAACGCATGAAACATTTTTTGTAAGCCCTCCTATAAAAAAAACGCTAATATCGTCCCCAGCAATTCCTTCCCTCTATCAATAAGGGAAAGAGAACTAACATCTTGAAAGGAAAGTAATACGGAAGATTGAATATCTTTGTTAAATTTCTTTTGGATTGCATGTATAAAGTCCTCGTCATACAATAAGCAATTCATCTCATGGTTTATATATAAACTCCTCATATCCACATTGGCAGTTCCAATATCGCATATACGATTATCTATGATAATAATTTTTGCATGGAAGAAACCTTCTTGAAATGCATAAATGTTACACCCAGCTCGCATGAGTTTTCGGCAGTATGGTAATTTTGCTTCTCTTACAAGAGGGTGGTCGGCTTTGTTAGGAACGAGAATGGTAATTTGCACACCTCTTTTTCTCGCTTGTAATAAGGCGTTCATAATTTTTTTACCGGGGATAAAATAAGGTGTTCCAATATAGATTTTTTTATTTGCACTTTCAATTAAATGTAAAAATGTAGACTGTAAATAAGCACCATCTGTCGGGATAAACCGATGAAGAATACTACCTGGTGCTTGTTTTGGAAAATAGATTGTATCCTGTAGTAAATCTTGCTTTGTCTCGTCACGCCAATCATGTAAAAATTGATTTTGTAAATCTTGCACACCCTCTCCTGTAAGTCGCAAATGATAATCGCGCCACAATCCTAATTTAGGATTGTGGCCTAAGTATTCTTCCCCGATATTAAAGCCACCAATATATCCTATTTTCCCATCGATGATTGTGATTTTTCGATGATTTCTTTGATTTGCTGAAAAGAAGAAAAAAGGGAATTTTACTTTGTGGCAAAATGAAAAAGAGACGCCACTGTTTTGTAATGATTGAATAGCTTTTTTTGATAATTGATGACTTCCAATTTGGTCAAGAAGGAGACGCACTTCAACTCCTTGTTTCGCTTTATCACATAGTAATTGTAAAAAGACTTGACTGATTTCATCATTTTTCACAATAAAAAATAAAATATGGATATGGTGCGTTGCTTTTTGAATATCATGAAATAAACTATGATATAAGTCCGTTCCGTATGTATAAAGCTGAAAATTACTACGGCGCAAAGGGAAAGTACGAGGCTTTAGCCGTCTGAGATGAAGGCTTCTGCCATACGAGAGATCGATTGCAATCCAAAGGACAACACTTATTAGTAAAAGAGCTGAAAAAACCATTACCACTCTTCCTTCCTCGCGCTCATTTTTAATGCTTATAGTTTAAACAAAAGAATGGAAAGTGATTCAATCCTAGTTTCTCGTGTTCATTTCTTATAGCTACATGTGATGTAAGAGTATGAAAATAAACAGACCAATGAAAAAAGATGTTGTTGTATAACAAAAAACTGTTGACTGAATGCTCACTCATTATATAATGAGGATAGGGGATATAATTCAGAAAATTATATATTTTCGGAGATTCAAAAAGAAGTAAGGCTTATAAGGAGAGGGGTAGCATAAAATGAATAGCTTACTAATCGTAAATTGGCTAGCTTCTATTGCGGTTATTGCTTATGCGGTATATTTGTTTGTATACCTCATACGAACGAGGATGGCCTATATACAATTAGGAAAAAAAGTAGAGTTTGACCGCCGATTTAAAGAGCGATGGGATATCCTCAAAGTAAATGTCTTTGGGCAAAAAAAATTGCTCAAAGATAAAAAGAGCGGTATTATGCACGTTATGTTTTTTTACGGATTTATTCTTGTCCAATTTGGAGCAATCGACTTCATTTGGAAAGGTCTTGCACCAGGATCACATCTTCCACTAGGACCGCTATACCCTGCATTTACATTCTTCCAAGAAATTGTCACACTTATGATTTTAATCGCAGTTGTTTGGGCTTTTTATAGAAGGTATGTTGAAAAGCTCGTTCGTTTAAAACGAAATTTTAAGTCAGGCCTCGTCCTTATTTTTATTGGAGGCTTAATGCTTTCCGTATTACTTGGTAACGGAGTAGGCATTATTTGGCACGGAGAAGAGCTTTCTTGGAGCGAACCAATTGCTT
This sequence comes from Bacillus cytotoxicus NVH 391-98, assembly GCF_000017425.1. Classification (GTDB taxonomy): domain Bacteria; phylum Bacillota; class Bacilli; order Bacillales; family Bacillaceae_G; genus Bacillus_A; species Bacillus_A cytotoxicus. The sequence continues at coordinate 3,926,263 of NC_009674.1, read as the reverse complement.
CTGGAATCGCTTATGTTCTTTCGGGAATAAATGAAACCGCATCCATTTATATATTCTATTTTTCTTGGTGGGTGCATTTACTTATTTTGTTAACATTTTTAGTTTATGTTCCGCAGTCCAAACATGCACATTTAATTGCAGGACCAGTAAATGTGTTTTTTACTCGTCTTACAAATCCGGGAAAACTTGAAAAGATTGATTTTGAAGATGAAACACAAGAAACATTTGGTGTTGGAAAGATTGAAGATTTTCGGCAGACGCAGCTTATCGATTTATATGCGTGTGTAGAGTGCGGACGCTGCACTAACATGTGTCCAGCAACTGGAACTGGGAAAATGTTGTCGCCGATGGATTTAATTGTAAAGCTTCGCGATCATTTAACAGATAAAGGAGCTGCGGTAACCTCAAAAGTACCATGGGTTCCAGCTGTTGCTTTTCATAATACAAAAGGGAATCAATTGGCGCTTAGGGCTGCTAGTAAAGGACAGCAAGAATCAGCAGCTACAGCACCTTTATATGATCCAAGTTTAATTGGAGATGTCATTACAGAAGAAGAAATTTGGGCTTGTACGACGTGCCGTAACTGTGAAGATCAATGTCCGGTCATGAACGAGCATGTTGATAAAATTATTGATTTGCGCCGCTACCTTGTTTTAACAGAAGGAAAGATGGATGCTGAAGCGCAGCGTGCCATGACGAATATTGAGCGGCAAGGAAACCCATGGGGACTAAATCGTAAGGAGCGCGAAACGTGGCGTCAGGGTGACGATGAGGTAACCGTGCCAACTGTGAAAGAGAAAACGAAGGCTGGCGAGGAATTTGAATATTTATTCTGGGTTGGTTCTATGGGATCATATGATAACCGCAGTCAGAAAATTGCGATATCATTCGCGAAATTAATGAATAAAGCGGGCATTTCATTCGCGATCCTTGGAAACAAAGAAAAGAACTCGGGAGACACGCCGCGCCGTCTCGGAAATGAATTTGTATTCCAAGAGATGGCAACGAAAAATATTGCCGAATTCGAGAAATCGGGTGTGAAGAAAATTGTTACGATTGACCCGCACGCTTATAACACATTTAAAAATGAGTATCCAGACTTTGGGTTACAAGCAGAAGTCTATCATCATACAGAACTATTAGCCCAATGGGTGAAAGAAGGGCGCTTAAAACCCATCCATCCAGTTGAAGAGACGATTACGTACCATGATTCTTGTTATTTAGGGAGATATAACGAAGTATATGAAGCGCCGCGCAGCATTTTAAAGGCGATTCCAGGTGTTACTGTTGTAGAAATGGCGCGTAATAGAGAAACAGGAATGTGCTGTGGTGCAGGTGGCGGATTAATGTGGATGGAAGAGACCACAGGCTCACGCATTAACGTGGCTCGTACGGAACAAGCACTTGCTGTGAAACCATCTATTATCGGTACAGGATGTCCGTATTGTTTAACGATGATTAGCGATGGAACGAAAGCGAAGGAAGTTGAAGAACAAGTACAAACATTAGATATAACAGAGATTTTAGAACGGTCTGTTATTGGACCAAAAGTAGAAGCGATGTAACGTAGAAGAATTCATACAACTTTAGATAGAGGTGCAAATTGCACCTCTTCTCAACGCAAAGATATCGAGCGAGCGCTCGGCAGTCAAAAAGAAATGGGGGAATTGAAGTTGGTAAGAACAGTTATTTTAAGTGCCGCAAGAACACCAGTTGGAAAATTTGGCGGAGTATTAAAAGATGTGAAAGCGTCGAAGCTTGGAGGAATTGCCATTCAAGCTGCACTTGAGAGAGCAAATGTGAACAAAGACGATGTAGAAGAAGTGATATTCGGGACGGTTCTGCAAGGAGGACAGGGGCAAATTCCTTCTCGCCAAGCAGCGAGGGAAGCCGGACTTCCTTGGGAGACGCGTACGGAAACAATAAATAAAGTTTGTGCATCAGGTCTTAGAGCTGTGACATTAGCGGATCAAATTATTCGCGCAGGGGATCAAACGTTAATTGTAGCGGGCGGAATGGAGTCCATGAGCAACAGTCCGTACATTTTAGAAGGTGCGCGTTGGGGATATCGAATGGGACATAGTCAAGTTGTGGATTTAAATATAGTAGATGGCTTAACATGTTCATTCTCTGGCATCCATATGGGCGTATACGGTGGTGAGGTAGCGAAGGAAGAAGGAATTTCTCGCGAAGCACAAGATGAGTGGGCGTATCGCAGTCATCAACGTGCAATTATGGCACAGAAAGAAGGGAGATTTGACGAGGAAATCGTACCTGTAGCTGTACCGCAGCGCAAAGGTGATCCGATCGTTGTGGCGAAGGACGAGGCGCCACGTGCAGATACAACAATCGAAAAATTAGCTACATTAAAGCCTGTTTTTGATAAGACAGCGGCAGTAACAGCTGGAAATGCACCGGGCCTTAATGATGGCGGGGCGGCGCTTGTATTAATGAGCGAAGACAGAGCGCGGCAAGAAGGCAGAAAGCCAGTAGCGACAATTTTAGCGCATACCGCAATTGCTGTAGAAGCAAAGAATTTTCCGAGAACGCCAGGTTATGCAATAAATGAACTGCTGAAGAAAACTGGAAAAACAGTGGATGATATTGATTTATTTGAGATCAATGAAGCCTTTGCAGCAGTTGCAATTGCGAGTGCAAATATTGCCGGAATTGACCCTGAAAAGATTAATGTAAATGGTGGAGCAGTTGCGATGGGGCATCCGATTGGAGCGAGCGGAGCACGGATTATTGTTACCTTGATTCATGCGTTAAAGCAACGCGGCGGCGGAATTGGAATCGCTTCGATTTGTAGCGGCGGTGGCCAAGGTGACGCAATTATGATTGAAGTTCATTCATAAAAAGGGGGAGAAGAAATGAGTATACAAAAAATTGTGGTAATCGGTGCCGGACAAATGGGATCAGGTATTGCACAGGTGTGTGCAACGGCTGGCTATGAAGTGTTTATGCAAGATGTAAAGCAAGAGCAATTAGAGAGGGGATTCGGTGTAATAACGAGAAATTTAGCGCGCCAAGTAGAAAAGGGACGTATGGATGAAGAGACGAAGGACGCAACATTACGCCGTCTTACAACTATACTTGAATTAGATTGTGTGAAAGAAGCAGATCTTGTGATTGAAGCTGCTGTAGAAAAAATGGATATCAAAAAGAAAATTTTTGCAAATTTAGATGAAATTGCTCCGGAACATACCATTTTAGCGACAAATACTTCTTCATTGCCAATTACCGAAATAGCAGCAACAACAAATCGGCCAGAGAAAGTGATTGGTATGCACTTTATGAATCCTGTACCAGTAATGAAATTAGTGGAGATTATTCGCGGACTTGCAACAGATGATGCCGTGTATAAAGCAATTGAAGATATTACAAAGAAAATTGGGAAAGTGCCCGTTGAAGTAAATGACTTCCCTGGTTTTGTTTCGAATCGTATTTTATTACCGATGATTAATGAAGCAATTTATGCGCTATATGAAGGTGTCGCAACGAAAGAGGCGATTGATGAGGTCATGAAGCTTGGCATGAATCATCCAATGGGACCATTAACATTGGCAGATTTTATCGGCTTAGACACATGCTTATACATTATGGAAGTATTGCATGAGGGCTTAGGAGATAGCAAATATCGTCCATGTCCGCTCTTGCGGAAATATGTAAATGCTGGCTGGCTCGGTCGAAAAACAGGTCGTGGTTTTTACGTATATGAGTAAAGGGGAAGAAAAGGTAGGTCTCCATCTTTTTTCAAAGTAGTAGTCTTACCAGAGAATTGAAAAGATCGATAGCAAATGGAGGCGAGGCATATGAATTTTCGTTTCACAGAAGAACAACAAATGATGAGGAAGATGGTTCGGGATTTTGCTCAAAAGGAAGTTGCACCCTTTGTTCCAGAAATGGAACAAGGGGTGTTTCCTAAAGAGATTTTAAAGAAAATGGGGGAACTGGGATTGATGGGAATTCCAGCACCGGCAAAGTATGGCGGTGCTGGAATGGACTTTATTTCTTATATTTTAGCGATTGAAGAACTATCAAAGGTAAGTGCAGCCATTGGGGTAATTTTAGCGGTACATACGTCCGTTGGAACAAATCCTATTTTATATTTTGGGACAGAAGAGCAAAAGAAAAAGTATGTTTCAAAGCTTGCAACGGGTGAATATTTAGGGGCATTTGCTTTAACGGAGCCAGGTGCTGGATCTGATGCGGGCAGTTTGAAATCAAGAGCTATCAAAGATGGGAATCAGTATGTAATAAATGGCTCCAAAATATTTATTACAAATGGGGGCGAGGCAGATACATATATCGTATTTGCTTCTACCAATCCAGAGGCAGGAAAGAGCGGAATATCTGCATTTATTGTAGAGAAGGGGACGCCAGGCTTAATTATTGGAAAAGATGAACATAAGATGGGGCTTCATGGCTCTCGTACGGTGCAGCTTACTTTTGAAGATATGAAGGTTCCAGCTGAGAATTTACTTGGCGAAGAAGGACAAGGCTTCAAAGTTGCGATGGCGAATTTAGACGTTGGTCGCATTGGAATTGGAGCACAGGCGCTTGGCATCGCCGAAGCGGCACTCGCTTGTGCAGTAGACTATGCAAAAGAACGCAAGCAATTTGGGAAGCCGATCGCCGCGCAGCAAGGAGTTGGCTTTAAGCTGGCAGATATGGCAACGAGTGTAGAAGCCGCACGACTGCTTGTATATAGGGCGGCTTCGCTTAGAGCACAGGGACTTCCGTGCGGGAAGGAGGCTTCAGTTGCGAAGCTATTTGCTTCTAAAACTGCAGTGGAGGTTGCAATTGAAGCAGTTCAAGTATTGGGCGGTTACGGTTATACAAAAGAGTATCCCGTAGAAAGATTTTTCCGCGATGCGAAAATTTGTGAAATTTATGAGGGAACGAGTGAAATACAAAGACTTGTAATTAGTAGAGCACTGTAATAGAAGAGCATGGGGAGGAAAGGGTTATGCATTTCAATCTATCTGCAGAACATGAAATGATCCGAAAAATGGTGCGCGACTTTGCGAGGAATGAAGTTGCTCCCACAGCGGCAAAGCGAGACGAAGAAGAAAGTTTTGATCGCGCTTTATTTGATCAAATGGCAGCCCTTGGATTAACAGGAATTCCGTGGCCTGAAGAATATGGCGGAATTGGAAGTGATTACTTAGCATATGTAATCGCAGTAGAGGAATTATCGCGTGCTTGCGCTTCGACAGGTGTAACGTTATCTGCACATACTTCTTTGGCAGGATGGCCTATTTTTACATTTGGCACAGAAGCGCAAAAACAACAGTTTTTACGCCCGATGGCAGAAGGCAAGAAAATCGGTGCATATGGTTTAACGGAGCCAGGTTCAGGATCAGATGCAGGCGGGATGAAAACGACAGCAAGGCGCGAGGGAAATCACTATATTTTAAATGGTTCTAAGATTTTTATTACAAACGGTGGTATTGCGGACATTTACGTTGTTTTTGCGCTGACTGACCTAGAAGCGAAGCAGCGCGGCACAAGCGCTTTTATTGTAGAAAGTGATGCGCCGGGATTCTTGATTGGTAAGAAGGAAAGTAAGCTTGGCATTCGTTCTTCGCCAACGACAGAAATTATATTTGAAGATTGCCGCATTCCTGTTGAAAACTTACTTGGCGAAGAAGGGCAAGGATTTAAAATTGCCATGCAGACGCTAGACGGCGGTCGCAATGGCATTGCCGCGCAGGCAGTAGGGATTGCCCAAGCTGCTTTAGATGTTTCTGTGGCATATGCGAGGGAGCGACATCAGTTTGGAAAACCAATCGCTGCGCAGCAAGGTATTAGTTTTAAATTGGCGGATATGGCAACGAATGTAGAAGCAGCGAGGTTACTCACTTATCAAGCGGCTTGGCTTGAATCTGAAGGGCTTCCTTACGGAAAAGAATCCGCGATGTCAAAGTTATTTGCTGGAGATATAGCGATGAAAGTAGCAACGGAAGCAGTTCAAATATTTGGTGGTTACGGATATACAAAGGATTATCCAGTAGAGCGCTTTATGCGCGATGCAAAGATTACACAAATTTATGAAGGAACGCAAGAGATTCAAAGGCTTGTCATTTCTCGTATGTTAACAAAATAAGAGGAAAAAGCGTAGGGAGTCTCCTGTGCTTTTTCTGCAAATGAAAGAGGGGTGAAGGGGATGGTTAAGCATAACGTGCAGGCATCAGTAAAAGATGAGAAATTAGTTGCACTAAGACGTGAACAAATGATTAAAGGAGCTGTACAGCTCTTTAAGCAAAAAGGGTTTCCGCGTACGACGACGAGAGAGATTGCGAAAGCGGCGGGATTTAGCATTGGTACATTGTATGAATATATTCGTACAAAAGATGATGTTTTATATTTAGTTTGTGATAGTATTTACGAACATGTAAAAGAACGGTTGGAAGAAGTCGTTTGCACAGAGAAGGGTAGCGTCGAAAGTTTAAGAAAAGCGATAACAAATTATTTTAAAGTGATGGATGAATTACAAGAAGAAGTATTGATTATGTATCAAGAAGTTCGCTTTTTACCAAAGGAATCTTTGCCATATGTATTAGAAAAAGAGTTTCAAATGGTGGGGATGTTTGAAAAGATTTTAGAGCATTGTACAGAAAATGGAACATTCACATTAACAAAAAAGGAAATTCAATTGCTTGCTCATAATATTTTTATTCAAGGGCAAATGTGGGGATTTAGACGTTGGGCGCTGCAAAAAATGTATACACTAGAAGAGTATACAGAAATGCAAATTAGATATGTATTGCACGGAGCGCATATGCTTCCGAAATAGACAAATCGGTCATATGAAAAAATCTTGGATGAAAATGGATTCTAGTTGTGATTATTTTGTTCAGCACTTGTGAAAGTTTCACGTTTTTTTTGTAGCATATTTGCTGGAGTTTTGTTTATAATGAATAGTATGGATTTTTTTAAATAGGCCGTTATATATAGGATTATATTTTTAGAAAGGAAGTGCCGCATAAGTGGATTTTAAGCAATATTCTCCAGAAGAGCTACAAGAATTTTCCATGATTGAAGTTGTACATAGTGTGTTAGAGGACAAAAAACAAGCAACGTCATTCCAGGATTTAGTTCAAGAAGTTGCTCAAGTACTTGGATTATCTCAAGAGCAAGTGAATGCGCGAATTGCACAATTTTATACAGATTTAAATATCGATGGACGTTTCATCAATTTAGGAGAAAATCGTTGGGGCCTTCGCACTTGGTATCCATATGAACAAATTGATGAAGAAATCTTACCTCAACCTAAAGCTAAGAAGAAACGTAAAGTTGAAGAAGATGACGACTTTGATGATTACATTGAAGACGAGGATGACTTCAACGATTTAGATGAAGAAGATGAGGAAGACATCGATGATTTAGACGAGGTTCTTGATGAAGACGATGATCTTGATGATTTAGATGAAGACGATGATTTTGGTGATGACGAACTTGAGTATGATGAAACTGAAGAGGAAGATGAAGAGCTGTAGTCCTTGACTTTTCATTATCGTCCATGTAGAATCATTTTTGGGCTCTTTAAAAAAGGACGATCATACTTTTTAAGTGTAAATATAAAAGAAAATTGCTCCCTACTTATTGCGTTTTGTAATGAGGGGAGCAATTTTCTTTTTTGTTTTTTGTTTAGAAAATAAAAAGAGTCTAACAATAAGATAGATACATTGTTATCTACATACGTTGCGCTTTGCAACGGTGATTATATAACAAGAAAGCAGAAGGGAGTACTTTCATGACTAAGTATATTTTTGTAACAGGCGGTGTAGTATCGTCTTTAGGTAAAGGGATTACAGCAGCATCTCTTGGAAGACTTTTAAAAAATCGTGGTTTAAATGTAACCATCCAAAAATTTGACCCATACATTAACGTAGACCCAGGGACAATGAGTCCATATCAACATGGTGAGGTATTCGTAACAGATGATGGTGCGGAAACAGACTTAGACCTTGGTCACTACGAGCGTTTTATCGATATTAATTTAAATAAATACAGCAACGTAACAACTGGTAAAATTTATTCTTCGGTTCTTCAAAAAGAGCGTCGTGGTGAATATTTAGGAGGAACAGTACAAGTTATTCCTCATATTACAAACGAAATTAAAGAGCGTGTATTCCGTGCTGGTCGCGAAACAAATGCGGATGTTGTTATTACAGAAATTGGTGGAACTGTTGGTGATATCGAGTCTCTACCATTCCTAGAAGCAATTCGCCAAATTAAGAGCGACATTGGTCGCGATAACGTAATGTATATTCACTGTACATTAATTCCGTACTTAAAAGCAGCGGGTGAAATGAAAACAAAGCCAACGCAACATAGCGTTAAAGAACTTCGTAGCTTAGGTATTCAGCCAAATATTATCGTTGTTCGTACAGAAATGCCTGTTTCTCAAGATATGAAAGATAAACTTGCATTATTCTGTGATATTGATCCAAAAGCAGTTATTGAAGCTGCAGATGCAGACACATTATATGCAGTTCCATTATCTCTTCAAGAGCAAAATATGGACCAAATCGTTTGCGATCATTTAAAACTAGACAACGCTCCAGCAGATATGACAGAGTGGAAAGCATTAGTTGATAAAGTACGTAACCTGTCTAAGAAAACAAGAATTGCTCTTGTTGGTAAATATGTAGAGCTTCAAGATGCATACATTTCTGTTGTAGAAGCACTTCGCCATGCAGGATACACATTTGATACAGATGTAGAAGTAAAATGGGTAAATGCTGAGCATGTAACAGCAGAAAATGTAAAAGAATTAGTTGGCGACACAGATGGAATCCTTGTACCTGGTGGCTTTGGTGACCGCGGTGTAGAAGGAAAAATCGTTGCAATCCAATATGCACGTGAAAATAAAGTTCCATTCTTAGGAATTTGCTTAGGTATGCAACTTGCATCAATCGAATTTGCACGTAACGTATTAGGATTAGAAGGAGCGAATTCTTCTGAAATCAATCCTGACACGCCTTACGCAATTATCGACTTATTACCAGAACAAAAAGATGTAGAAGACTTAGGTGGTACACTTCGTCTTGGTTTATATCCATGTAAGCTGACTCCAGAAACAAATGCTTACAGAGCTTATAACGAGCCAGTTGTATATGAACGTCACCGTCATCGTTATGAATTCAATAATCAATTCCGTCAAGAGATGGAAAACGCTGGATTTATCTTCTCTGGTACAAGTCCAGATGGCCGTCTAGTAGAAATCGTTGAATTACAAGATCATCCATGGTTTGTGGCTGCACAGTTCCACCCAGAACTTGTATCTCGTCCAAATCGTCCACAACCATTGTTCCGTGATTTCGTACAAGCTTCTATTACAAATAAAGAAAGCAAGTAAGAAAAAAGGGCTCGTTCCAAATGTATACTTTTGGACGAGCTCTTTTTCGATTCTTCGTATTGGTTTGTCAGTTAGCCGACATGTATCATGTATATTCTTCAATCATCTCATCAATTGTAAATTTTAAACCATGATATGCAAATAAGGATAAGATTAAACTTGGGAACCCATAACGGTTACCTTCATCATTTGGAATTAAGCCTTTTAATAACCTTGTATCAATATGTACATCTGTAAAGTGTTCTAGGGATTCAGCGCCTTCTTGAATCGCTGAAATGCCAACGATAGAGTGGCCCTCTTCTTGCAATTTCTTGGCGATGGAAACAACTTCTTCATCTGTTGAGAAACGACTGATGAGGAGTACACGATCTGCGGAAGTGACTTCTGCTTGCTTTCCATGTTCTATGAGGTGCTTCGCTCTTGGAAGTGGCTCTGCACCATATAAAGCTTCGGCTACAACACCTTCCATTTCGTTTTTACCATGCAAATAAATGATACCATCGCCGACTAATGCTTGTGCAAGTAAGCGCGCACTATCTTCTATATTCATCTCTTCTTTTTGAGAAATTCTTGTAAAGTAACCGCTAAGTTGGGTGGAAAAAATCTTTAACATTGTAAGGCTCCTTTCAAATATGTTGAGGCGGCTTTCATTATATCTTATTTTTAAAAGAAAGGAGAAGTGATAAGGGTAGCATATCAAAATGGGAAGCGGTAAAATAAGAAAGAACAGGAAGGAATTTGATAAAAAATAAAGAAAGTAAATCGAATAAGATATTAAGAAGCTTCAAATCTTGTACTTACATAGAAAGGTTGGGGATTATGGAAGGGAAAATTTTAATCGTTGATGATCAATATGGCATTCGCGTGTTATTGCACGAAGTGTTTCAAAAAGAAGGTTATCAAACGTTCCAAGCTGCAAATGGATTTCAAGCTTTAGATATTGTAAAAAAAGATAATCCGGATTTAGTAATATTAGATATGAAAATCCCAGGGATGGATGGTATAGAGATTTTAAAGCATGTTAAAGAAATCAATGCAGATATTAAAGTGATTTTAATGACGGCTTATGGAGAGCTAGATATGATTCAAGAAGCGAAAGATCTAGGTGCTTTAATGCATTTTGCAAAACCATTTGATATCGATGAAATTCGTCAAGCTGTGAGAAATGAAATCGCTGTAGAATCATAAAAAATGAATTTTTTATAAAAAAAATGGAAAAAAGCGTTTACATGGGTTGGTGAGCAGGTGAATACAGTTGAGTTTTTGAGTACAAGTTGTTATCCTATTGAGTGTAGAAAAAAGTCCGGTATGTTGATATACATAATCTTCCTTATTCTGGTCATACTACCAGCGATAAGAACTTATCGGATACAAAAAACGTTTTTTAGGAGGATTCACCATGCCTTTAGTTTCCATGAAAGAAATGCTAAACAAAGCACTAGAAGGAAAATACGCAGTTGGTCAATTCAATATTAACAACTTAGAATGGACTCAAGCTATTTTAGCAGCTGCAGAAGAAGAAAAATCTCCTGTAATCCTAGGTGTATCTGAAGGTGCAGCTCGTCATATGACTGGTTTCAAAACAGTTGTAGCTATGGTTAAAGCTTTAATCGAAGAAATGAACATCACTGTTCCTGTAGCGATCCATCTTGATCATGGTTCAAGCTTTGAAAAATGTAAAGAAGCAATTGATGCAGGTTTCACATCTGTAATGATTGACGCTTCTCACCACCCATTTGAAGAAAACGTTGAAACTACTAAAAAAGTAGTAGAATACGCACATGCTCGTAACGTATCTGTAGAAGCTGAACTTGGAACAGTTGGTGGGCAAGAAGACGACGTAATCGCTGATGGCATTATCTATGCTGATCCTGAAGAATGTAAACACCTTGTTGAAGCAACAGGTATCGATTGCCTAGCTCCAGCTTTAGGTTCTGTACACGGTCCTTACAAAGGTGAGCCTAACTTAGGATTTAAAGAAATGGAACAAGTTCGTGACCTAACTGGTGTACCTTTAGTACTTCACGGTGGTACTGGTATCCCAACTGCTGATATCAAAAAAGCTATTTCTTTAGGTACTTCAAAAATCAATGTAAACACTGAAAACCAAATCGCGTTTACAAAAGCTGTTCGTGAAGTATTAAACAAAGACCAAGAAGTTTACGATCCTCGTAAATTTATCGGACCTGGCCGCGAAGCTATCAAAGCAACTGTTATTGGTAAAATTCGTGAATTCGGTTCTAACGGTAAAGCGTAAGAATAAAATTCCGTTTTGGAAACCGTCTACTCTTTTAGACGGTTTCCTTTCGTTGTATAATGAAAGCGTGAACAAGTCTTAAGATTAATTAAATTTCTAAATTTCTTTGTACGCCCTATATAGAAATTGAACAAAACGCAGTCCTATTAAGAAATGTAATAACGTATGTAAGATGATGAACGAATCAATCTTGACAGGCAGTGAGTCTTCATCTATTCACGAAAGATATAACAATTTTTAGGTGAGGTCTTACTGCTTGTTAAGTTCAGACTAAAATAAAATGTTTTACATAGTTTGTTGACCAAGTGGGGGATTCTTAAGGAAAGTAAATACATTCACAGGAAGGGAGCTCAACATGGAAAAGTTGCTGATTGAAGGTGGAAGACCTTTAAATGGATCAATTCGCGTGAGCGGTGCAAAGAACAGTGCTGTCGCTCTAATTCCAGCGACAATTTTGGCTGATACTCCAGTAACCATTGGTGGTGTGCCTAATATCTCAGATGTAAAAATGTTAGGGGACTTATTAGAGGAAATTGGAGGAACTGTAACGTATGGGCAAGAGGAAGAGATGATTGTTGATCCTTCCCAAATGGTTGCCATGCCTTTGCCAAATGGAAAAGTAAAAAAATTGCGTGCTTCATACTATTTGATGGGCGCTATGCTTGGCCGTTTCAAAAAAGCTGTAATTGGGCTTCCTGGTGGATGTCACTTAGGGCCAAGACCAATTGATCAGCACATTAAAGGGTTTGAAGCGTTAGGTGCACACGTAACAAATGAACAAGGTGCTATCTATTTAAGAGCGGATGAGCTGTGTGGGGCGCGAATTTATTTAGATGTAGTAAGCGTCGGAGCAACCATTAATATTATGCTAGCAGCTGTAAGGGCAAAAGGTAGAACGATAATTGAAAATGCAGCAAAAGAACCGGAAATTATTGATGTAGCTACTTTATTGACAAGTATGGGCGCTCGAATTAAAGGCGCTGGTACAGATGTCATTCGTATCGATGGCGTAGAGTCTCTGCATGGATGTCACCATACGATTATTCCTGATCGCATTGAAGCTGGGACATATATGATTTTAGGTGCTGCTTCTGGTGGCGAAGTAACGGTTGATAATGTGATTCCGCAGCATTTAGAATCTGTTACGGCAAAGCTGAGGGAAGCTGGTGTACAAGTTGAAACGCATGATGATCAAATTAAAGTAAATGGAAATCGCAAATTAAAAACAGTGGATATAAAGACATTAGTATATCCAGGGTTTCCAACAGATTTGCAACAACCTTTTACAACGCTTTTAACGAAAGCATATGGTACAGGTGTTGTAACAGATACAATTTACGGAGCACGCTTTAAACATATTGATGAGCTGCGCCGAATGAATGCGAAAATTAAGGTAGAAGGTCGTTCTGCGATTGTAACAGGACCTGTATCACTGCAAGGTGCAAAAGTGAAAGCAAGTGACTTACGGGCAGGAGCAGCACTTATTATTGCTGGTTTAATGGCAGATGGAATTACAGAAGTAACAGGACTTGAACATATAGACCGGGGTTATGAAAATATAGTAGACAAGCTTAAGGGGCTTGGTGCGAACATTTGGCGAGAACAAATGACGCAGCAAGAAATTGAAGAAATGAAGAATGCATAACATGTATTGTCATTATATGACGAAAAAGGTAATATGTAGTACTTTTGTTAATGAAGAACGAAGGGTTACGAGTAACAGAAACGGTACTTGATAGAAAAAGAGAATTTACAAAATACGGCATGACTATTAAGACTCAAAGGAGAGGGATTATTGTGGAAAGAAGTTTATCTATGGAGTTAGTGCGTGTAACAGAGGCTGCAGCATTATCATCAGCACGTTGGATGGGACGTGGGAAGAAAGATGAGGCAGATGGAGCAGCAACATCTGCAATGCGTGATGTATTCGATACAATTCCAATGAAAGGTACAGTTGTAATTGGTGAAGGGGAAATGGATGAAGCACCAATGCTGTACATTGGAGAAAAATTAGGAACCGGATATGGTCCTCGTGTTGATGTTGCAGTTGACCCATTAGAAGGGACAAACATTGTAGCAGCTGGAGGATGGAATGCTCTTGCTGTTATTGCGATAGCCGATCACGGTAACCTGTTACATGCCCCTGACATGTACATGGATAAAATTGCAGTTGGACCTGAAGCGGTTGGTGCAGTTGATATTAATGCTCCTATTATTGATAATTTACATGCCGTAGCAAAGGCAAAAAATAAAGATATTGAAGATGTGGTAGCAACAGTGCTTAACAGACCACGTCATCAAGAGATTATTGAAGAAATTCGTAAAGCAGGTGCTCGTATTAAATTGATTAATGATGGTGATGTTGCTGGAGCGATTAATACTGCATTTGATCGTACAGGTGTAGATATTTTATTCGGTTCTGGCGGTGCGCCTGAGGGAGTACTTGCGGCAGTTGCATTAAAATGTCTAGGTGGCGAGATTCAAGGGAAATTACTTCCGCAAAATGAAACTGAATTAGCTCGCTGTAAAAAAATGGGCATTGGAGATATAAACCGTGTTCTTCGCATGGAAGATTTGGTTAAAGGTGATGATGCAATCTTTGCAGCAACAGGTGTAACAGATGGAGAATTATTGCGCGGGGTTCAATTCAAAGGTAGCGTCGGCACAACACAATCCCTCGTTATGCGTGCGAAATCTGGAACCGTTCGCTTCGTTGACGGGCGCCACAGTCTAAACAAAAAACCAAACCTAGTTATCAAATAAAAAAGCGTAAGCAGCTCGTTCAGAATGGAAGGGGGATGGAGCTTCAGACGGAGAGGCGCACTTTGCCTCGTAGGAAGAAGCGAAATGACTGGAGATTCTAGCTGCTGAAGCTAGATTAAATAAAAAGCATAAGTAGCTTGTTTAGAATGGAAGAAGTAACGCGATACTCTTCTAAAATGAGTTAGATAGAGGAACTGGAAGTTACATTTCACAAGCGGAGACAAAATTTTTTGTCTTCGCTTGTTGTATTTGTGTGACAACGTATTGATTAAAACTAGGCAAAAGGGTTACAATAGTGAATATTATCTTACTTGAACTTATTTGCCTTTCATTTTTATGTATTTACCTTCCGTATTTTCCCTTTACCCATATAAAAAGAGAATAATATTAAAGTGTGGTGTCTGAATGAATTTGTCAATTGCAGCATTAGAAAACATGAAATTAAAAGAATTATACGAGCATGCGAAAGAATATAAAATTTCGTATTACAGTAAATTAACAAAGAAAGAGTTAATTTTTGCTATATTAAAAGCTCGTGCAGAAAAAGAAGGCTTCTTTTTCATGGAAGGTGTACTAGAGATTATTCAATCCGAGGGATTTGGATTTTTACGCCCAATTAACTACTCTCCAAGCTCAGAAGATATTTATATTTCAGCTTCGCAAATTCGCCGTTTTGATTTGCGCAACGGGGATAAAGTTTCTGGTAAAGTACGACCACCGAAAGAAAATGAACGCTACTTTGGATTACTACAGGTTGAAGCAGTAAATGGTGATGATCCAGAATCTGCAAAAGAACGTGTACATTTTCCTGCATTAACACCTTTATATCCAAATCGACAGATGAAATTGGAGACGGAACCAAAGAAATTATCTACGCGCATTATGGATTTAATTGCACCAGTTGGGTTTGGACAACGTGGTTTAATTGTTGCGCCTCCAAAAGCTGGTAAAACAATCTTATTAAAGGAAATTGCTCACAGTATCACAACGAATCATCCAGAGGCAGAATTAATTGTGCTTTTAATTGATGAGCGTCCGGAGGAAGTAACGGATATTGAACGATCTGTCAAAGGTGATGTTGTAAGTTCTACATTCGATGAGGTACCTGAGAATCATATTAAAGTTGCCGAACTTGTACTAGAACGTGCAATGCGTCTTGTAGAGCATAAAAAAGACGTTGTTATTTTAATGGACAGTATTACTCGTTTAGCGCGTGCTTATAATCTTGTTATTCCGCCAAGTGGACGTACATTATCAGGTGGTATTGATCCAGCTGCATTCCATAGACCGAAACGATTTTTCGGGGCGGCCCGTAATATCGAAGAGGGCGGTAGTTTAACAATTTTAGCAACAGCGCTTGTGGATACAGGTTCTCGTATGGATGATGTAATTTATGAGGAGTTTAAAGGAACAGGAAATATGGAACTTCATTTAGATCGTTCGTTAGCTGAGCGTCGTATTTTCCCAGCGATTGATATTCGCCGCTCTGGTACACGTAAAGAAGATTTATTAATTCCAAAGGAACATTTAGACAAGCTATGGGGTATTCGTAAAACAATGCGTGATACACCAGACTTTGTTGAAAGTTTCTTACGTAAACTTCGCCAAACGAAAACAAATGAGGAATTTTTACAAAATATTGTTGCAGACTCCAAAAGATATGTAACAACGAAGTAAAGGGATAAAAAGGTTGGGACTCGCTTATATTATAGTAAGCGAGTTTTTTTATGTATTGTGGGTATGTAACAGTTTCTCAGTCGAGAGTTCCAAACGCCCTTCTGTTCTAAGCGAGCCGCCTTCGCTTTTAGGTGGTATCCAGCTCCGGTGGCAAGAACAGTCGGTCGTTTCACCCCTTCCGACGAGGCAAAGAGCGCCTCTTTGTCAGGGGGTTCCAACGCCCTTCTGTTCTAAGCGAGCCGCCTTCGCTTTTAGGTGGTATCCAGCTCCGGCGGCAAGAATGGTCGGAGGCTTCGCTTCTTCCTGGCGAGGCAGAAATCGCCTCATTGTCAGAAGCTCCATCCCCCTCCCATTCTGAACGAGCCGCCTGCGCTTTTATTTTTTATAATGCTAAAAACAGGTAGTTGCAAAATGGTGTGAGCCTTGTTATAATTTCATCATATGTGCTTCATCAATATAGTTGTGAATGCAGCTAGAGATGAAAAACTCTGTTTCGAAAATGATTCAGGGCGGAAGGAGATGAAAAGAATGAAAGCAGGAATCCATCCAGATTACAAGAAAGTTGTATTTATGGATACAAACACAGGCTTCAAATTCTTAAGCGGATCTACTAAAGGTTCTAGCGAAACAATCGAATGGGAAGATGGAAACACTTATCCATTAATTAAAGTTGAGATCAGTTCTGATTCTCACCCATTCTACACTGGACGTCAGAAGTTTGCTACTGCAGACGGACGTGTTGACCGCTTCAATAAGAAATACGGTCTTAAGTAATAAAAAACATAAAACAGGCAAGTGTATCTATTCGCTTGTCTGTTTTTTTTGCGAAAATATAACCTTTACCCTACTTTACATAGGAAAAGTAGCTGAAAGGAGAGCTCCATGTACTTAATAAATCAAAATGGTTGGATTGAAGTGATTTGCGGGAGTATGTTTTCTGGAAAATCAGAAGAGCTCATCCGCCGTGTACGTCGTACGCAATTTGCGAAGCAGAATGCGATTGTTTTTAAACCTTGTATTGATAATCGTTATAGTGAAGAAGATGTTGTTTCACATAATGGCATGAAGGTGAAAGCAGTTCCTGTATCAGCTTCGAAAGATATATTTAAATATGTGACAGAAGATATGAATGTGATTGCAATCGACGAGGTGCAATTTTTTGATGAGGACATTGTGGAAGTGGTGCAAATTTTGGCAAATCGAGGCTATCGCGTGATTGTGGCCGGTTTAGACCAAGATTTCCGTGGTCTACCATTTGGACAAGTTCCTCAGCTAATGGCGATTGCTGAATATGTAACAAAATTACAAGCGGTTTGTTCCGTATGTGGTTCTCCAGCTAGTCGTACACAACGCTTAATTAATGATGAACCAGCTGCGTTTGATGACCCAATTATTTTAGTGGGTGCTTCAGAATCGTATGAACCGCGTTGCCGTCATTGTCATGCGGTGCCTACAAAGCAAAGATAAATGAAACTCGCTACATAAGGCGGGTTTTTTTCGGAAATTGGTAGCAAGAACAGTCGGTCGTTTAGGGGATATCTAGCTCTCCGGCGGCAAGAATGGTCGGAGGCTTCGCTTCTTCCCGGCGAGGCAAAGAACGCCTCATTGTCAGAAGCTCCATCCTCCTCCCATTCTGAGCGAGCTGCCTTCGCTTTTAAATATAATTTGCGTTTTTTTTATTTTGTGCCATATACTATTGATATTAGATACTAGGATGTTGAGGTGAATGATGTGTTAGATCGTTTGCAAGCTGTAGAGGATCGTTATGAGAAGTTAAATGAGTTATTAAGTGACCCAGCGGTTATTAATGATTCTAATAAGCTTCGTGAGTATTCAAAGGAACAATCTGATATTCAAGAAACGGTAGAGGTGTATCGTGAGTATAAAGATGTTCGTGAGCAATTGCAAGATGCGAAAGCGATGTTAGAAGATAAATTAGATGCTGAGATGCGTGAAATGGTAAAGGAAGAAGTTTCAGATTTAGAGGTACAGGAGAAGGAATTATCAGATCGTTTGAAAATTTTACTTGTACCAAAAGATCCGAATGATGATAAGAACGTTATTGTTGAAATTCGCGGTGCAGCTGGTGGTGATGAGGCAGCTTTATTTGCTGGCGATTTATATCGTATGTATAGTCGTTATGCTGAGATGCAAGGATGGAAAACAGACATTATCGAAGCAAGTTACACAGAATTAGGTGGATATAAAGAGATTATCTTTATGATTAACGGTAAAGGCGCATATGCGAAGTTGAAATTCGAAAACGGTGCGCATCGTGTACAACGTGTTCCAGAAACGGAATCTGGTGGACGCATTCACACATCTACAGCAACAGTAGCTGTATTACCAGAAGCGGAAGAAGTAGAAATCGATATTCATGAAAAGGATATTCGTGTGGATACATTTGCTTCTAGTGGTCCTGGTGGACAAAGTGTTAATACAACAATGTCAGCGGTACGCTTAACTCACTTACCAACTGGTGTAGTTGTATCTTGTCAGGATGAAAAGTCACAAATTAAGAACAAAGAAAAGGCAATGAAAGTATTACGTGCGCGTATTTATGATAAATTTAGGCAAGAAGCGCAAGCTGAGTATGATCAAAACCGTAAACAAGCTGTTGGTACGGGGGATCGTTCTGAGCGTATTCGTACGTATAACTTCCCGCAAAACCGTGTTACAGACCATCGAATCGGCTTAACGATTCAAAAGCTAGATCAAATTTTACAAGGTAAGTTAGATGATTTCATCAACGCGCTAGTAATGGAAGATCAGGCGAAGAAGATGGAGGCCGCTGAGTAATGCGTGTCTATGAAGCCCTGAAATGGGCTTCTTCTTTTTTACAAGAGAACGGGCGAGATGAAAATGCGGGAGAAATCGTCCTTTGTCATGTATTAAACACAAATCGAACGGGTTTAATGATGAATATGCGTGAAGAGATATCTAACGAACAAGAAAAGCGTTTTAAAGAGTTGATTCATAAACATATTGATGGAATGCCTGTTCAATATTTAATGGGATATGAGATGTTTTATGGTCGATCCTTTTTTGTAAATGAGGAAGTGCTAATACCGCGCCCAGAAACAGAAGAACTTATAGTTGGTGTACTGGAGAGAATTCAGCGTAATTTTGGTAATCAAGAGCTTCATGTAGCTGACATTGGAACAGGAAGTGGAGCTATTTCCATTACACTTGCATTAGAGAATCAAAATCTTCATGTATATACGGTAGATATTGCTCAAGAGTCCATTGAAGTTGCCAAACAAAATGCAACATCATTGGGAGCAAATGTGACATTTTATCACGGAGATTTATTATCACCATTTTATGAAACAGGGAAAAAATTAGACGTTGTTGTTTCTAATCCTCCGTATATACCGGAGGAAGATTGGAAAGGATTATCTTCTGTTGTGAAAGAACATGAGCCGAAGCGAGCGCTTGTTGGTGGAGCAGATGGTCTTGATTTTTATCGCCGTTTTATGGAAGAGTTGCCTCGTGTATTACAGAAAAAAGCGCTTGTTGCTTTTGAAGTTGGTGTAGGGCAAGGAGAAGATGTAAAAGGGCTATTAGAAGATACTTTCCCACATGCTCATGTAGAAGTGGTTTTCGATATTAATGGAAAAGATCGCATGGTCTTTGCGGAAATGGAGTAAGGCATAAGCCTTGCTCTATTTTTGTATAAAAAATTTACATAGATTTTGAATTTAATAGTTTAGACAGATGAAAGTCTGTCCACACTGTTTCTAGAAGGGACGGTGGAGGAAATGAAAAAACAAGTGATTGCTTATTTTCTTTTACTATTAATTGGTGCACAGTTACTTGTGCAGTTTGGATATATGAAAGCTGATGCGAAAGGACCAGCGGTGATTCCGAAAGAAGCAGTTCGTCTTCGGATTTTAGCAAATAGTGATTCAGATAAAGATCAAGCATTAAAGCGAAAAGTACGCGATGAAGTAAAAGCGCAAATTGATGGTTGGGTAGCAGATTTAAAAACCTTTGAGGAAGCGCGTCAAGTCATTCAAAGTCATATCCCAGAAATCGAAAAAACAGTTGCTTATACGTTACAAGAAGAAGGGAGTAAGGAATCATTTCAAGTTACATTTGGAAAGAATATAAAATTTCCTACAAAGGTTTATGGTAACTTTATTTATCCAGCAGGAGAATATGAAGCGGTATTAATTACGATTGGAAAG
Source organism: Bacillus cytotoxicus NVH 391-98 (assembly GCF_000017425.1). Taxonomy (GTDB): domain Bacteria; phylum Bacillota; class Bacilli; order Bacillales; family Bacillaceae_G; genus Bacillus_A; species Bacillus_A cytotoxicus. Next base: position 3,906,006 of record NC_009674.1, on the reverse strand, counting down.
GGAGAGGGAGCAAACTGGTGGTGTGTATTATTCCCGCCAATGTGCTTTATGGATTTTTCGAGCGGTACAGCTGTCGAGAAAGAAGAGAAAGTTGTAAAGGCTGAATCGCTGAATCAAGCAGAGGAAGTAACACCGCAGCTTGAAAAAGAAGAAGAGCCTACCAAAGAGGTAAACAAAGATAAAGTGCAGCGAAAAGGGAATAATCAGCAAGAGCGAGTAAAAGAAGGAGTAAAACAGGTAGTGACGAAAAAAGCACAAGATAATCTGAAAGAAACAAAGGATCAAGAAAAAAGCGATACATTAGAAACGGTGGAAACTGTGGAAACTGTGGAAAAAACAAAAGAGTCTGCGGATAAAAAACAAGATCAAAAGGTGGAAGTAGTAGAGTCTGAAGAAGAACCTGAAGTGAAATTATTTATTGTTGAGGCTGTTTCATCTTTATTTTCTAAATAAGTACTATTCCTAAATCCCTCTTCATATATAAAAATGAGGAGGGATTTATTATGAAAAAGATTTTTTTTGCAACGAAGAATGATATTGAAAGATTGCATTCTTTTTTCGGACAAGCTAATAAAAAAGATGATAAAATAAATGGGCTGTACGAACAATTTATGATTTTAGAAGATAAAGGAATGATACAAGCTGTTATTGGATATGAACGGGAAGGACAAAATGCACTCGTTCGTTCATGTTTATTCACACCAGTTGTGGATAAGAAAACTTTCTTATATTTTTTTGAAATGTTTTTGCGGTATATGAAAGAAAAAAAGATAGAACAACTATATTTACTCACAAATCATCTACAATCTATAACAATCTTTCAGTTTTTTCATTTTAGACCTGTGGAAAAAGAAGAGGTTCCTATAGAGATTCAACAGCTAGAACATTTTTGTGAAAACATAAAACAGCAGAATGTAATAATACTAAATTGTCAGCTATTAACAAAGTTATCCACGGATTAATTTAATTTATCCACATTTTGTGGATAAATACGGTTTGTTTTTTGGATAACTGTCATAGTAAACTAAAAATACATATGTATTTCATGGGAGAAAAGGACGTGGAAAAAAATGCATACAAATATGTGGGTTGTGGATAATTCTGTGGAAATAAAAAAAGATTATCCACAATTACAAGAAGCAGCAAAATTATTACGAGAAAATGAGGCAGTTGCGTTTCCGACAGAAACAGTATACGGACTTGGAGCAAACGCAATGAATGATGAAGCCATTGTAAAAATATTTGAAGCAAAGGGCAGACCAAGTGATAATCCTCTTATTGTTCATATTGGCTCGAAGTCACAATTAACTGATATTGTTAGGGAGGTTCCACCTGTTGCCGAAGTGTTAATGAAGCACTTTTGGCCAGGGCCACTGACAATTATTTTACCGAAAAAGGACGGTATTTCAGAGAAGGTTACAGCAGGGCTAGATACAGTTGGTGTTAGGATGCCTGACCATGAAGTAGCACTGGCGCTTATTGAAGCAGCAAACGTTCCAGTTGCAGCACCAAGTGCTAATCGTTCTGGACGCCCAAGTCCGACTTTAGCTTCTCACGTATATGAAGATTTGAATGGAAAAATTGCGGGGATTGTTGATGGTGGAGCAACTGGTGTTGGAGTTGAATCGACAGTCATTGACTGCACAAGTAAGGTGCCAACCATTTTACGTCCAGGCGGGATTACGAAAGAGCAGTTAGAAGAAGTAATTGGTCCGGTTTCTTTTGATCCAGCGCTGAAAGATGAAAAGGAAAAACCGAAAGCGCCAGGGATGAAATATACGCATTATGCCCCGAAGGCACCACTTAGTATTGTGGAAGGGTCGCGTGACTTTATTCAACAACTTGTGGAGAAAAAGAAACGAGAGGGATATACGGTTGGTGTATTAACAACAGAAGAATATCAGCACGTATATCAGGCGGATGTTGTATTATCTTGTGGATTAAGAAGGGATTTAGCAAGTGTTGCAACAAAATTATATGATGTGCTCAGAACGTTTGATACAAGCAAGGTAGATTGCATTTTTAGTGAATCGTTTCCAAATGAAGGAATTGGAAATGCAATTATGAATCGTTTAATAAAAGCGGCAGGGCACCATATTATTGTTGAAGAATAGGCGAGTGTATCACTCGCCTTTTTCATATGTGTACAAGCATAAAAGTATAGTCAGTACTTACATGTTAAGGTATGAATTGATAGATGAGAAACTTTCATAGATTCTATTTTTCCTCGGATGAGCATATGGTGAAGTAGCAAGTCCGAGGAGGGACGAGAACGATGATTGAACAATTCATACCTTTAATCATTATGGCTTTTGCCTTAGGAATGGATGCATTTTCTGTAAGCCTCGGCATGGGGATGGTCACGCTTAAAGTCCGACAAATTTTTTATATTGGGGTAACAATCGGTATATTTCATATTCTGATGCCCTTTTTAGGGATGGTTCTTGGACGACTGTTATCAGAAAAATTTGGTCAAATTGCTACACTCGCTGGGGCTATTTTGTTAATTGGGTTAGGTTTTTATATTGTGTACTCTTCACTTTTAGAAAATGAAGATACAAGGGCGGCTCCTGCCGGGATTAGTTTGCTTATATTCGCATTTAGTGTAAGTATTGATAGCTTTTCAGTCGGGTTAAGCCTCGGGATTTATGGGGCACAGATGATTTGGACGATATTGCTTTTTGGCTTCATCAGCATGATTTTAGCGTGGGCTGGCTTATTATTAGGAAGACATGCAAAGCATATGCTTGGTACATATGGAGAAGTTTTTGGGGGGATCATTCTAGTTGGATTTGGATTGTATCTTCTTTTTCCGCTATAATCTTGTTATTATGTAAGAAAATGAGAAAGAGCAAGAGTCTTGAAAATAGGATATGAAATATTTTTCTAAGAGGATTGCGGAAAAGAATGATGATGTTTAAAAGTTTCTATTATTCGATATGATAAATACCTTTCTGTAAGAAATCCCATTTCTATTTATACTCTTCATGATAAGATACTTTCCATATATAGAAAGGATGATACAAATGACAAGAGTAAAACAAATTTTTGGAATCATGATTAGTTTTTTTGTCTTTTGGTTTAGCATGCTCGGAGTACAAATGTTTGCTGAATTTCTAGATATCGATTCTTTCAAATTTATTGTAGGTAAAACAGAAACAGCTCGTGCGTTTTATTCACCGTATCCATTTTTAATTGTATTTTTGCTTACATTGCTATCTTTATATTTCTTTGTTATAAAGCTTGGGAAACCAAAGAAGGCAAACAATATTCTTCCTGAGGAAAATAAAGAGCAAATTTGAGTTGTTTTTAAAACCCCCGCGAGATATGCGGGGGTTTTTCTTTTAAATAGGGCGCACTAATTCAAATTGTTCGCCTAGTTTCGCATAGTTATGACCAGCTAGTCGGCTGACTGGTTTTAGTCCTTCAGCATGGATACGCCCGTTTTCATATAAGTGTTCAGCAACATGAAAACGAACAACACGCCCAATGAGTAGATCGCATGCTGGGGATTCCTCTGTTCCGCCAAGAGGAATCGCGCGTTCTAATACACACTCCATTCGAATATTTGCTTCTTTTACACCTGGTACAGAAATAACATCACTATCAATAGGAGTCAATTTTGCACGTTCAATTTCACTTTGATGAGGAGGAAGATTTGCAGCGGTTTCATTAATAGCTTCCACATAAGATTCATCGGAAATATGTACAACAAATTCTCCTTTTTCAATTGCATTTCGTGATGTATCTTTGCGATGACCTTCTTTTCTTTGTACAGAAACAGAGATGAGCGGAGGATTGGCAGCAACAATATTAAAATAGCTGTAAGGAGCCCCGTTTAAAACGCCATCTTGTGTCAAAGAAGTGACGAATGCGACAGGGCGCGGGATAATACTTCCCGTTAACAATTTATAATTCTCTCGTTCTGTTTGTTCGTTTGGGTTAATGGAAATCATATTCGTAATCTCCCTTCTTTTTAGAAATGCTTCCTTGTTTGTTTACAAGATACGACTAGAAAACTCCTTCTTTTTTTCAATTTTTGTGCAGAGAGATGAGCAAACATATATCGGGAGATGCGGAGGTGGCGAAATTTGTCTACTGGTCGATATCTTGTGTCGAACCGCCGATAAATCCGGAGTTACGCCGATATATTATTGTACAAAGAAAAGCCTATTTCCAGTTTGGAAATAGGCTCCTTTAAATATCTTGAATCTGAGATGGTTGATTAAAATAAAGTATAAGCACCAGGGCCGATTAAAGCAATACCTACTGCAACAGCAATTAAGATTAAGTTATATTCGAATCCATTTTCTGTTACCCAGAAACCGTTTTTGCCATGAACTGTAATAATTGCAACTAACATTGTACCGACAATAAGTAGTGCACCAACCCAAGTGAAGACACCTGCTGCGAATAAGAAACCACCTAATAGTTCAGTTGCACCAGCCATAAAGGCCATAAATACACCAGGACGTAAGCCGATAGATTCCATCCAGCCGCCTGTTCCTTTTAGGCCGTAGCCACCAAACCAGCCGAATAATTTTTGAGCAGCATGCCCCATAAATGAAATTCCGATAATAAGACGAATAATAAGTAGACCCATGTTCATCATTTATAAAACCTCCTAAAAGTTATTAGCTTATATTATGTAAGTAATAATAAATTAGTTACTTACTTTAGTCAAGTGATATTCTAAAAAATATGAAGAAAATTTTACAAATCATAAATAAAAAACAAATATGTTGTGAAGACCTCTAGACAAGTTCGCGAAAAAAAGAGACAATATAGAAATAAGAAGTTCGTTGTTATTCCGATCATTTGAATTGACTGGATTTTTTCAAAGCGATACAATGAATTTCTATTCGTGATCATGCACTTTATTTCGAAAACGTTTTTACGGTATAGTATTTAAAGTAAGAAGTCTTACGAGTATTTCAATATTTACTAGGGATTGCCCTATATATTTGCAAGCAACTTTTAAGGAGGACTATCCTATGTTTAAAAAATTATTCGGTTTTGGTTCAAAAACAAATGAAGAAACAATCGTAGCTCCGTTAACTGGAGAAGTGAAAAATATTGAAGAAGTACCAGATCCAGTATTCGCTGGTCGCATGATGGGGGATGGTATTGCAATCGTTCCAACTGAAGGTGTTGTTGTATCTCCTGTCGATGGTGAAATCGTTCAATTATTCCATACGAAACATGCTGTTGGTATTAAGGCGAAGAATGGTACAGAAATTTTAATTCATGTTGGCTTAGAAACTGTAAAAATGGAAGGTGAAGGTTTCGAAGCTCACGTATCTGAAGGGCAAGCTGTAAAGAAAGGCGATAAATTAATTTCTTTCGATTTAGAAATCATTCGTGAAAAAGCAAAAAGTACAATTACACCAGTTGTTATTACAAATACAGACGCGGCTGAATCTATTAAAACAACTGTAGGCGTATCAGCTACAAAAGGTGAAACAGAAGTAATGAAAGTGATAATGAAATAATCATTTTTCATAAGGAATCCATTTTGTTTTGTATGAAATGGATTCCTTATTTTTATCTTTTTAGTCGAGAAGACACCCACCTCAAGAAATGTGGAGAGTATAGCCCAATGAGGAGGTGGAAGGCATGTTAGTCAATAAAGTGTATAAGTTTCGCCTCTATCCAAATAAAGAACAAGAGATACTGATTGCTAAAACAATCGGATGTTCTCGTTTTGTATTCAATCACTTTGTAGCGCAATGAAATGACGCATACAAAGAGACAGGTAAAGGATTGACTTATAACACTTGTTCTTCTCAATTAACACAACTAAAGAAAGAACTTGGTTAAAAGAAGTGGATAGTATTTCGCTTCAATTCTCATTAAAAAACCTTGCTGATTCATATTCACGATTCTTTAAAAAACAGAACAAAGCACTACGTTTCAAATCGAAAAAGTATAAAATTCAATCTTATACAACAAAACATACGAATGGAAATATTGCCATTGTAGGTAACAAAATCAAGTTACCTAAACTTGGATTCGTGAAATGTACAAAAAGTCGTGTTGTGGGTACCAAAACGAAGACGTTAAGAATCTCAACCTGCGTGAATGGGATAGCCTAATCAAAACTTTCGATTACGAAGGTGTTCTTAGGAATCTCCCACTTCAAGTAAGTTCATAAGAATTACTAAGTGGTGAGTAGTTCAAATTTCTAGGATGTTCTGAATAATTGTGGTATTATATTTAAGGCACTTGAAACTAGGGTTTCACATATATGTGGATAAGGCGCATTTCTCTTAGAAAAATAAATGGGAAATGCGCCTTCTGTTATATTCACAATTCTTTTGTTCTGGTGTCATGTACGTTATGATAAGCATAGGACATTTGGCAGAAGGAGTGGTTTTGGATGAAGCGAGTATTGTTTGTTTGTACTGGAAATACATGTCGCAGTCCAATGGCAGAGGCATTGCTTCGTCATTATGGCGGAGGGAATTTTGAAGTGCAATCTGCTGGTGTTTTTGCAAGCCCTGGAAGTGATGCATCTATGCATGCTAAGGAGGCATTAGCTAAGAAAGGAATTTCAATCAATCATGCTTCTAAGCAAGTGACAGAAATATTAATTGATTGGGCTGATATCATTTTGACTATGACAGAAAACCATAAACAGCTTTTGTTAGGCTATTATCCGAAAGCAAAAGAAAAACTGCATACATTATATGAATTTACAGAAGGTATAAATAAAGATATTTCAGATCCATTTGGTGGATCGCTCTCTATTTATGAGACAACTCTAGTAGAGATGGAAAAACTTGTACAAAGTTTGTTGGAAAAACATTCAGAGTCCTAATGTTTCGTGTATAATACGATATTGGAGAGCAACTTGTTTATAGTAGACAAGTTTGAAATAAGTTAGCCATTTATGAATGAAAGGATTCATAAACGTTGCAGTAAAAATCTGGAGGGGTAAAAATGAAAGTAGTAGTAGCATCTGATCACGGCGGTATCAATATCCGCAAAGAAATTGTAAATCTATTAGAAGAGCTAAACATTGAGTATATTGATTTAGGATGTGAGTGTGAGGCAGGATCTGTTGATTACCCTGATTTTGCATTTCCAGCAGCAGAAATGGTTGCAAAAGGTGAAGTAGATCGTGGTATTTTAATTTGTGGTACAGGCATTGGTATGTCAATTGCGGCAAATAAAGTTCACGGCATTCGTTGCGCATTAGTTCATGATACATTTAGTGCAAGAGCAACTAGAGAACACAATGATAGCAACATGTTAGCGATGGGTGAGCGTGTTATTGGCGCTGGCTTAGCACGTGATATCGCAAAAATTTGGTTAACAACTGATTATGAGGGTGGCCGTCACGAAAATCGTGTAGGAAAAATTAAAACATACGAAGAAAAATAATATACATTCTAACTTCTATCAAAAGATAATATAATTTGTTGAACCAACCTGTGAAAGGAAGAGGCGTAATGATGGAAATAGTAAAAGTAAAAGAGCAGCTACAAACATTGCTTTCTGATTTTCAAGAACAAGCTTCTTTACAAAGTGGTCAAATTTTTGTAGTAGGCTGTAGTACAAGTGAAGTGCTCGGAGAAAGAATTGGAACTTCAGGGACGATGAAAGTAGCCGAAGCGATTTTTTCTGAACTAATACAATTTCAAAAACAGACAGGTGTCGCATTAGTGTTTCAATGTTGTGAGCATTTAAATCGTGCTTTAGTGGTAGAAAAAGAAGTCGCTTTGAAACATGGTTTTGAAATTGTGACCGTTACGCCTGTTAGATCAGCAGGGGGGGCATTGGCGACATATGCGTATCATAATTTTAAAGATCCTGTAGTAGTAGAATTTATAAAAGCAGACGCAGGTATCGATATCGGTGATACATTTATTGGTATGCATTTAAAACATGTGGCGGTTCCTGTTCGTACAAGTATAAAAGAGGTTGGGAATGCACATGTAACAATGGCTAAAACGCGCGCGAAACTAATTGGGGGAGCGCGTGCTGTATATAAAGCGGCAGAAGAAACAATGATTTGTCGTTAATATATAAGGAAAGAAAAGACCGGACTTGGTCTTTTTTCTTTTATGATATAGAAAGTCATGTTAGAATGTAGTTGAAAATATGAAGATTTAAAAGAATTACAACTTGAATTTTCGTTTTTTCTGAATAAATAGGAAAAAACTATTGGGAATTAATGTAATTCGTTCAGAAAAGGGGGATTTTGGTGGATCATTTAAAACGTCAAGATGAAAAGGTATTTGCTGCAATTGAAGCGGAATTAGGAAGACAGCGTTCAAAAATTGAGTTAATTGCTTCGGAAAACTTCGTAAGCGAAGCTGTAATGGAAGCACAAGGTTCTGTTTTAACAAATAAGTATGCGGAAGGGTATCCTGGTAAACGTTACTATGGCGGTTGTGAGCATGTAGACGTAGTAGAGGATATTGCACGCGATCGTGTGAAAGAGATCTTTGGTGCTGAACATGTAAATGTTCAACCGCATTCTGGTGCACAAGCGAACATGGCTGTATACTTCACAATTTTAGAGCATGGAGATACAGTTCTTGGTATGAATTTATCTCATGGCGGTCATTTGACACACGGAAGTCCTGTTAACTTTAGTGGAGTGCAATATAATTTTGTAGAATATGGTGTGGATGCTGAAACTCATCGTATTAACTACGACGATGTGTTAGCAAAAGCAAAAGAACATAAACCAAAACTAATCGTTGCAGGTGCAAGTGCATATCCTCGTGTGATCGATTTCAAAAGATTTCGTGAAATTGCAGATGAAGTAGGGGCATATTTAATGGTGGATATGGCTCATATTGCAGGTTTAGTTGCAGCGGGCTTACATCCGAATCCAGTGCCACATGCACATTTTGTTACGACAACAACACATAAAACATTACGCGGTCCACGCGGTGGTATGATTTTATGTGAAGAGAAATTTGCAAAGCAAATTGATAAATCAATCTTCCCTGGTATTCAAGGCGGTCCACTTATGCATGTCATCGCTGCAAAAGCTGTTGCATTTGGGGAAGCACTTCAAGATGACTTTAAAACATATGCGCAAAATATTATTCATAATGCACAGCGTTTAGCAGAAGGACTTCAAAAAGAAGGACTTACACTCGTTTCTGGTGGAACGGATAACCACCTGATTTTAATTGATGTTCGCAACTTAAATATTACAGGAAAAGTGGCAGAACATGTATTAGATGAAGTAGGTATTACAGTAAACAAAAATACAATTCCATTTGAAACAGCAAGTCCATTTGTAACAAGTGGTGTACGTATCGGTACAGCGGCTGTAACATCTCGTGGCTTTGGCTTAGAAGAAATGGATGAAATCGCATCAATTATTGCACATACATTAAAAAATCACGAAGACGAAACTGCATTAGAAGAAGCTCGTAAACGTGTAGCTGTATTAACAAGTAAGTTTCCAATGTACACTGATTTATAATAGATGAAAGAAAACCACTGTAACATCATGTTGCAGTGGTTTTCTTTCGGTTGCATAATGCTTGAATATAGAGAAAGAACTTCATGAGAACAGATGAAGCATAACAGCCCCTTAAAGTATGTATACGACACGTGAATAAATTTTAGAAATATAATGAAGGATAGGATTTCCATAATTGGTAAAGATATTAGATGGATTCATTATGAAATTAATATTTTTCCAAGTTTGCCCTTGAATATTAGTAGGGTTTTCTTTACAATCGTAAATAGTGCAAATGGCGTGGGAACACGCATGAATATCATCTGAAGGAGAGATTCACATGGGAAAACTGTATGTATTTGATCACCCGTTAATTCAACATAAGATTACATATATTCGCGATAAAAATACAGGTACAAAAGAGTTTCGTGAATTAGTGGATGAAGTAGCAAGCTTAATGGCTTTTGAAATTACACGTGATCTTCCACTTGAAGAGATTGAAATTGAAACACCTGTGAGCAAAGCAAAAACAAAAGTGATCGCTGGGAAGAAGCTAGGTTTAATTCCAATTTTACGTGCAGGTTTAGGAATGGTGGACGGAATTCTGAAATTAATTCCAGCAGCAAAAGTGGGACATATCGGTTTATACCGTGACCCAAAAACATTGCAACCGGTAGAATACTATGTGAAACTTCCAACGGATGTAGAAGAACGTGACTTTATCGTACTAGATCCGATGTTAGCAACAGGTGGTTCTGCAGCTGAAGCAATTAACTCTTTGAAAAAGCGCGGTGCGAAACATATTAAATTAATGTGTATCGTAGCTGCACCAGAAGGAGTAAAAGTTGTACAAGAAGAGCATCCTGATGTTGATATTTATGTAGCAGCATTAGATGAAAAATTAAATGACCACGGTTATGTTGTTCCAGGTTTAGGTGATGCTGGAGACCGACTATTTGGAACGAAGTAAGACTACAAACAGACGAGAGGGATTCCCTGCTCGTCTTTTTTATAGATCGGGAGTAGGGGAGGGGGATAAATATACAAAGAATATGCAACATAAATTGCATATTGATAACATATAATATAGAAGTCTAACATCTAAAAGAGGCTATATTATAGAAAGAAAACGTTATATCTAAAAAATAGAATGGTGACAAACTTGTGAACATTTTCTTCTATATCATAGAAAGAAAGTTACTAGATTTTACGTAAATTCCACCAGTATTTAGAAGGGGAACGTTTTCATTTTTGGGAGGAAATAACTAATACTCAAATTTTTTGATTTTTTACGATTTCTCGTTGACAGTACTAATACCCTATTGTATGCTAACAACGGGGATAGATGGTAGGGCTTTCAGTGACAATTTTGTATCTATTCTGTGACGAAAAAGTAAACTTTTGGTTTTGTTTAAGATTTATGCAAAAAAATGAGTTATTATTAACACGTCTTGAATGAGGTTTACATATTGGAGGGATGAATCCTTGCAAAAAAACGATCGCAGCCCTATAAAAGCATATGCTTTAATGTCAGGGATTTTGGCTCAGCTAGTCGGTTCCATTCTTGTTGGGATTTTTGGTGGGCAATGGATTGACAGTAAGGTTGGAACGTTTCCTTTGTTTCTAGTTATCGGCTTACTACTAGGGTTAGGAACAGGGATTTATGCAATGATTCGACTCATTCGACATTACTATTCGGGAGAGCAATGATGATAGATGTGCATGGACTTGTCCAAAGACAAAAGAAATATATGTACTACTTGCTTGCACTTCTAGTGCTAGGATGGGGATTTACCTCTTACAAGGATGTGTTTCTTGGGCTGATTATCGGAACGATTTTCAGTTTTCTTAGTTTGCGCATCATTGCACGTAGAACAGACAAGCTTATAGAACGCGTTACCAATGGAGGAAGCGTGAAATTTAAAGCTACAGCTGTCAGTACATATTCAAGGTTTGCGACGATTGGATTATTAATTTTATTTGCGGCAAAGTATCAGCATTTCATTGCGATGTGGAGCTTAGGTGTAGGATTGCTGACAGGGTATCTTGTCATGATCATAGATTTTCTTTATTTAGAGTATAAGAACAGGGAAGAGAGGTGAATTACTAGTGGAACACGGTAAATTGGTTGATTTTCTAGGTTTAACGTTCGATTTGTCCGCAGTTATCATGGTTACTGTAGCAGCAGTTATAGTGTTCTTAATCGCTGTGATTGGAACTCGAAGCTTAGCTCTTCGTCCGACAGGAATGCAAAACTTCCTTGAGTGGGTGTTAGACTTTGTGAAAGGCATTATTGGCAGTACGATGGACTGGAAAACAGGTGGGCGCTTCTTAACACTTGGCGTTACACTTATGATGTTTATTTTCGTATCAAACATGCTCGGTTTACCATTCATGTTTTCAACAACTGAGGCTGGTGAACATATTGCATGGTGGAGATCGCCAACGTCTGACCCAGCAGTTACTTTAACATTAGCCGTGATGGTAGTTACCCTCACCCATTACTATGGAATTAAGATGAAGGGTACAAAGGAATATATAAAAGGTTATTTCCAACCTATGAAGTTCTTATTTCCTTTAAAGGTTATTGAGGAGTTTGCTAACACATTAACGTTGGGGCTTCGTCTATTCGGTAACATTTATGCTGGTGAGATTTTATTAACATTGCTTGCTCAATTAGGTGCAAGTGGTGCTTTTGGAGCATTAGGTGCGGTTGTGCCAATGTTAGCATGGATGGGATTCAGTGTATTCGTTGGATCAATCCAAGCATTTATTTTCACAATGTTAACGATGGTTTACATGGCTCATAAAGTAAGTCATGACCATTAATATATCTTAAGTAAGTATAAAATTTATTTTTTTCTAATAAAAAGGAGGACATTTTAAATGAGTTTAGGTGTAATCGCAGCTGCAATTGCAATTGGTTTATCAGCATTAGGTGCAGGTATTGGTAACGGTCTTATCGTATCACGTACAATCGAAGGTGTTGCTCGTCAGCCAGAATTAAAAGGCGCACTTCAAACAATTATGTTCATCGGGGTTGCATTAGTTGAGGCACTTCCAATCATTGGTGTAGTTATTGCATTCATCGTAATGAACAGATAAGGGATACTCCCCTTACATAGATGGCGAAGAGTGTTTTTCGAACTTTCTTCGCCATTGCTTTATGAACGAAATGTATGTCTTTTTTTTCATATAGTTAATTTAGATATTTTGAAGGGAGTGAATCCTTGTGCCAACTTTATTATTAGGAGCTGCCATTCCGTTTGGAACGATCGCTTATACGTTGGTCGTTTTCCTAATTTTATTAGTGATGCTACGCAAATTTGCTTGGGGTCCTTTAATGGGAATTATGAAGGAACGTGAAGAGCATGTTGCTAGCGAAATCGACGCTGCAGAGAAAAATCACGCAGAGGCGAAAAAGTTAGTAGAGGAACAACGTGAAATGCTAAAACAGTCACGTGTTGAAGCACAAGAGTTAATCGAAAGAGCGAAAAAGCAAGCAGAAGAACAAAAAGATGGTATTATTGCTGCTGCAAAAGAAGAAGCAGAATCAATTAAAACATCTGCTGTACAAGAAATTCAACGCGAAAAAGAGCAAGCAATTGCTACATTGCAAGAACAAGTCGCTTCTTTATCCGTTCAAATTGCTTCTAAAGTAATTGAGAAAGAACTAAAAGAAGAAGACCAAGTAAAATTAATTCGCGATTATATTAAAGAAGTAGGAGAAGCGCGATGAGCAATGAGATTGTAGCAAAACGTTATGCTGTCGCTCTTTTTCAAATTGCAAAAGAAAAACACGTATTAGAAATGTTTGAAGAAGAATTAGGCCTTGTACAAAGCGTTTTTATGAAAAACGAAGAACTACATAGCTTTTTAACAAAGCCGAATATTTCAAAGGAACAGAAAAAAATGTTTCTTTCTAACGTATTCTCTTCTGTTTCTGAGTCTATTTTAAATACGTTATATATTTTAGTTGATAATAAACGAATTGAAATTTTACCTGCCATTGCAAATGAATACGTAACTCTTGCAAACGAAGAGCGTAACGTAGCGGATGCAACTGTTTATTCTACTCGTCTTCTATCTGAAGAAGAGAAACTTAACATTGCAGAAGCATTTGCAAAAAGAACTGGAAAAGATGCAATTCGCGTGAAAAATATTGTAGATGAGGATTTACTAGGCGGTATTAAAGTGCGCATTGGAAATCGCATTTACGATGGAAGTTTACAAGGAAAATTAGCACGTATTCAGCGTGAACTAATGAAGAATAGATAGGGGTGAAGCACATGAGCATCAGAGCTGAAGAAATTAGCGCACTGATAAAGCAACAAATTGAAAACTATCAGTCTGAAATCGAAGTTAGCGATGTTGGTACAGTTATCCAAGTTGGTGACGGTATCGCGCGTGCTCATGGTCTTGATAACGTTATGGCTGGTGAACTTGTAGAGTTCGCTAACGGCGTTATGGGACTAGCACAAAACTTAGAGGAAAACAACGTAGGTATTATTATTCTAGGACCTTACACAGAAATTCGTGAAGGTGACGAAGTTCGTCGTACAGGCCGTATTATGCAAGTGCCAGTAGGTGAAGAACTAATCGGTCGTGTTGTGAACCCATTAGGTCAACCGGTAGACGGTTTAGGTCCAATCCATACAACAAAAACTCGTCCAATTGAAAGCCCAGCACCAGGTGTAATGGATCGTAAATCTGTTCATGAGCCACTTCAAACTGGTATTAAGGCAATTGATGCACTTGTGCCAATCGGTCGTGGTCAACGTGAGCTAATCATCGGTGACCGCCAAACTGGTAAAACAGCAGTAGCACTGGATACAATCTTAAACCAAAAAGACGAAGACATGATTTGTATCTATGTTGCAATTGGACAAAAAGAATCTACAGTACGTAACGTAGTAGAAACACTGCGTAAGCATGGTGCATTAGAGTATACAATTGTTGTAACAGCATCAGCTTCTCAACCAGCTCCATTGTTATATTTAGCTCCTTATGCAGGTGTATCAATGGGTGAAGAATTCATGTACAACGGAAAACACGTATTAGTCGTGTATGATGACTTATCAAAACAAGCAGCTGCTTACCGTGAGCTATCATTACTATTACGTCGTCCTCCAGGTCGTGAAGCATATCCAGGGGATGTATTCTACTTACATTCTCGCTTACTAGAGCGTGCAGCAAAATTAAGCGATGCAAAAGGCGGTGGCTCATTAACAGCTCTACCTTTCATCGAAACACAAGCAGGGGACGTATCAGCATACATCCCAACAAACGTAATCTCCATTACAGATGGACAAATCTTCTTGCAATCTGACTTGTTCTTCTCTGGCGTACGTCCAGCAATCGATGCAGGTACTTCAGTATCTCGTGTTGGTGGATCTGCTCAGATTAAAGCGATGAGTAAAGTATCAGGTACACTTCGTCTTGACCTTGCATCTTACCGTGAGTTAGAAGCGTTTGCTCAGTTCGGTTCTGACCTTGATAAAGCAACACAAGCGAAACTAAATCGCGGTGCTCGCACAGTTGAAGTATTAAAACAAGGATTACACAAACCATTGCGAGTAGAGAAACAAGTTATGATTCTTTACGCTTTAACACGTGGATTCCTAGATGATATTCCAGTAGCAGATATCACTCGCTTTGAAGAAGAATTCTATGCTTGGTTAGATTCAAATGCAGCTGATTTATTAGAAGAAATCCGTACAACGAAGAAACTTGCGGATGACGACAAATTTGCAGCAGCAATCAATGGATTTAAAAAAGTATTCGTAGCTTCTGAATAATAAAAAAAGCGGAGGTGGCTCGTCCAGAAGGGGAGGACATTGGACCTCCTGACGAAGAGGCGTTTTGGCCTCGCAGGAAATGGGAAATGATTGCCCCTTCTATCCACCGAAGCGAAATTATACAAAAGGTAGTTCGTCTTCGAATTACTAACGGTTTACAGAGGAAAAGAGTAGGTACACCTATTCTTTTCCTTCAATCATGAGCAAGCATGTCTTGCAATATGGATTAGAAAGATGAACAAAAAGGATTCTTACTAATCATGCCAACTTCCCGAAAAAAAGGTGGTGAAAACCTGTGGCATCTTTACGCGATATAAAAGCGAAAATTAACTCGACGAAGAAAACGAGTCAAATCACGAAAGCGATGGAGATGGTATCTGCATCGAAATTAAACCGTGCAGAACAAAATGCTAAATCTTTCGTTCCATATATGGAAAAAATTCAAGAAGTGGTAGCGAGTATCGCACAAGGTAGCAAAGGAATCAATCATCCGATGCTAACAGCGCGTCCTGTAAAGCGTACAGGGTACATCGTTATTACATCTGATCGCGGACTAGCAGGTGGTTATAACAGTAACGTATTACGTGAAGTAAGTAAGGTAATTCGTGAGCGTCATAATATGGATCCAAACCAATATTCAATTATTGTACTTGGACGACTAGGACGTGATTATTTAAAACGTCGTGGCTTTAACATCATTGATGAAGTAGTTGGATTATCTGACCACCCATCATTTACAGATATTAAAGATCTTGCTTCTCGAGCAATTGCGATGTTTGCAGATGGTGCTTATGATGAATTGTATATTTATTACAATCACTATGTAAGTAAAATTTCACAAGAAGTAACAGAAAATAAAGTTTTACCGCTTACAGATGTGAAATCTGATAAAAAATTAACTCCATATGAGTTTGAACCTTCAGAAGAAGAAATCTTAAAAGTACTATTGCCACAATACGCGGAAAGCCTAGTGTACGGTGCACTGCTAGACGGAAAAGCAAGTGAACACGCAGCGCGTATGACAGCAATGAAGAGTGCTACAGACAATGCAATGGAAGTTATCGATACACTTACACTTTCATTCAACCGTGCTCGTCAAGCTGCGATTACACAAGAAATCACAGAAATCGTTGGTGGAGCAGCAGCGTTAGAATAGTAATAAAAGGCGGAAGCGGTTCGTTCAGAATGGAAGGGGGATGGAGCTTCAGACATAGAGGCGTAGTTTGCCTCGCAGGAAGAAGCGAAGCCACCGAGAATTCTAACCGCTGTAGCTAGATTCAGTAAAAAGCGGAGGTAGCTCGTCCAGAAGGGGGGAAATATTTGCCCCTTCTAGCCACCGAAGCTAGATTCATAAAAAGCGGAAGCGGCTCGTTCTGAATGTGACGAGGATGGAACTTTAGGCGAAGAGGCGTGCTTTGTCTCGTCGGTAGAAGCGAAGTCACCGAGCATTCAAGCTGCTGAAAGCTCATTCAAAAAAATTGAAAGCCGACTGATAGAAAGCTGGCTAATATAAAGAAAGCTAGGAGGGAACCCGATGAATAAAGGGCGCGTTACGCAAATCATGGGTCCGGTTGTAGACGTTAAGTTTGACGGCGGAAAGCTACCTGAAATCTACAATGCCCTTAGAATTAAAAAAGATGAAGTTAACTTAACTTTAGAAGTTGCACTTCACTTAGGTGATGACACAGTTCGTACGGTTGCGATGTCTTCTACTGATGGACTTGTTCGTGGCACAGAAGTAGAAGACACTGGTCGACCAATCTCAGTTCCAGTTGGTGATGCAACACTTGGTCGTGTATTTAACGTATTAGGTGAAGCAATTGACTTAGATGGTGAAATTCCAGCGGATGTACGCCGTGACCCAATTCACCGTCAAGCACCTGCATTCGAAGAATTATCTACGAAAGTAGAAATTCTTGAAACTGGTATTAAAGTAGTAGACTTACTTGCTCCATACATTAAAGGTGGTAAAATCGGTCTATTCGGTGGTGCCGGTGTAGGTAAAACAGTATTAATTCAGGAATTAATCAACAATATCGCACAAGAACACGGTGGTATTTCTGTATTCGCTGGTGTAGGTGAGCGTACTCGTGAAGGGAACGATTTATACCATGAAATGAGTGATTCTGGTGTAATCAAGAAAACAGCGATGGTATTCGGACAAATGAACGAGCCACCTGGTGCACGTCAACGTGTTGCATTAACAGGATTAACAATGGCTGAACATTTCCGCGATGAGCAAGGACAAGACGTACTATTGTTCATCGATAACATCTTCCGTTTCACGCAAGCGGGTTCTGAAGTATCTGCCCTTCTTGGTCGCATGCCATCTGCGGTAGGTTACCAACCAACACTTGCAACGGAAATGGGGCAATTACAAGAACGTATTACATCAACAAATAAAGGGTCTATTACGTCTATCCAAGCGGTATATGTACCAGCCGATGACTACACTGACCCAGCACCTGCTACAACGTTCGCTCACTTAGATGCAACAACAAACCTAGAGCGTCGTTTAACGCAAATGGGTATTTATCCAGCGGTAGATCCATTAGCTTCTACATCTCGTGCACTTTCTCCAGAAATCGTAGGAGAAGAGCACTATGAGGTTGCTCGTCAAGTACAGCAAACTCTTCAACGTTATAAAGAGCTTCAAGATATTATCGCTATCTTAGGTATGGATGAGTTATCTGAAGAAGATAAGTTAGTTGTACATCGCGCTCGTCGCATTCAATTCTTCTTATCACAAAACTTCCACGTAGCGGAACAGTTTACAGGTCAACCGGGATCTTATGTACCTGTAAAAGAAACAGTTCGTGGTTTCAAAGAAATTCTAGAAGGTAAACATGATGATCTTCCAGAAGATGCATTCCGCTTAGTAGGTGGAATTGAAGAAGTTGTTGAAAACGCGAAGAAAATGATGGCGTAAGGCCTTAGGAGGGACGAATTATGAAGACATTTCCAGTCAGTATTGTAACTCCTGATGGACCGGTTTATGAAAAAGAAGTAGAAATGGTAAGCGTTAAGGCAGAAAGTGGGGAGATGGGGATTTTACCAGGTCACATTCCCACTGTTGCGCCGCTTAAAATTAGTGCGGTTCGTTTGAAAAATGGCGGTCATACTGATTATGTAGCAGTAAGCGGGGGCTTTATCGAAGTTCGTCCAGATAAAGTAACAGTATTAGCAACATCTGCTGAAGAAGCGAACCATATTGATACTCATCGTGCAAATGAAGCGAAGCGTCGTGCTGAGCAACGTCTGCAAGATAAGCAAGCCCATGTTGACTTTAAGCGTGCAGAATTAGCGCTAAAACGTGCAATTAATCGTTTGGACGTTTCTAACATGAAGTAAAAAATCCGTAAAGGTTCTTACCTTTACGGATTTTTTTATCCCGCCATTTTAAGGCAGTAAGACTCCCACCTTAAGATGCAGAGAGAAGCAAGGAAGATAGGTGGGAGCAAGGCTGCCCGTAACAGCCCGATTGGTGAGGGCTCATAATCAGTGGGGATGAAGAACCTCCCCACTGATTAAAGTTTCGCTTTATTTCCCTAAATAAGTTAAATTTAGAATTTATAGAAAATATCGCAAAAAATGATATAATGAGAAGGTGTTTTTATATAAATAGTATATATGGCGTATGAAAGGAGAGGGGAAAATGATTAGTGAAATGAAACGAGAAGCCTTGCAATCACTAAAGGGGAAATGGGGGCTTGGTGTAGGCTCAACAATTTTACAATTTGTTTTAAATTATATTGTTTCGCTAGTTGTATCATTAATAGTTATTATTCCAGTATTGCTGTTCATAATGGCGATCGGCGACTCAGTGTATGCATTTGAAGAGGGAGCGGCAGCAATTGGTGCTGTTATTTTATTAATTTTTATGTATATATTGATGCTCATTGTGAATTATGGATCATATGGAATTATGGCATATGGCTATACGAATTTGTATGTCAATATAAGTAAGAGAAATAATGTTACGATAGATTATTTATTTGAAGGGTTTCGTGGGTTAAGTAGAATTTGGAAGTCGATAAAAGCGATGTTAGGTTTACTTGTATATTCGCTATCTTGGCTTCCTATCGTATTTATAGGAATATTAATGTTTGTAATTGGGGATGAAAATAATCCACCTGAAAGTGAAGCGTTAGTTATCGTTGTGCTTGGCCTCCTATTCATTTCAATTATAGTATCTATCATTGCTTATTTTTCGTATGCGATGACGTTTTATATTCTAGTAGAGAATCCGGAATACAGTGTTTTACAAGCGTTAAAAGAAAGTAAGTCCATCATGAAAGGACATAAACTGGATTTATTTCTTTTATGGCTTAGCTTTATTGGTTGGGGAATTTTAGCTATGTTTACACTTGGAATTGGCTTACTTTGGTTATATCCTTATTTCACTACAACAACAGCTCATTTTTATCGATATATATCAGAAAAAGAATTATACTAAAAGGATATGGAGTGGAGAGTGCAAGGATAATGTGCTCTCGCTTTTTATAGACTATCTGATGATAAAATAGAAGCTGGAGGATTTACATGATTAGTGATTTAAAAGGAAGGGCTCTTGATGCCTTAGAAGGGAAATGGGGACTAGAAAGAGGCAAGTAGATCTCTTTCAGTAGATGTTGTTGCAATGTTTATTATTGGGCCGCTAACTTTAGGAGCATACACCCTTGTGTTGCGTGCGGTTCGTGAGCAAGATGTAGAAGTAAGGAAACTATTTAGCTGGTTTACAGATGAAAAGAATTTGATAAAGTCGTTTTTTACATATTTATTAATATATGTATACTTGATTTTATGGACATTATTATTGATTATTCCAGGGATTATTAAGTCCTTCTCCTATGCGATGACGTACTTCATTTTGAACAATCATCCTGAATATACAATGAATCAAGCGATTACAGAAAGTCGTCGCATAATGGATGGGCATAAAATGGCTTATTTTCTAGTATGCTTAAGTTTTATTGGATGGTTTTTATGAAGTATTGTTACACTTGGAATTGGATTCCTATGGTTAATTCCATATTTCTATACCACAAGCGCAGCATTTTATGAGGAAATTACACAAGGTTAATTGAAAAGACAGCAATCAAAAAACCCCCTTTCTAAATCATTCTGTTTAGAAAGGGTGTTTTTGTAGAAAGTTTAAGAACTGTTTACTTGTAAGTGGTTTACTAAAGTAATACCCTTGCATGTATCGGCAATTGTTAGCTTGCAAAAAGTCAAATTGTTTTTCCGTCTCAATCCCCTCGGCAACGACGGAAAGGTTTAATGTATTTGCAAGTGAAAGTATTGTAGAAATAATAGCTCTTTCTTCTTCTCGCTGATCGGCCAGTTGTGTAAATTCTCGTGGCACTTTTAATGCATCAATTGGGAAAAGGGATAAGTAAGCTAGAGAAGAGTAACCTGTGCCAAAGTCATCAATTGAAGTTTGAATGCCATGCTCTTTTAACTTTTTAAGCTTTAGTAATGTTTCTTTTTCATTTATCATGGCGATGCGTTCAGTTAATTCCAGTATGAGAAATCTCGGTTCTACTTGTACCTCCTTAAGTATTGTTAAGATGTTTTCGATTAAGTTATCTTGTTGAAATTCTTTTGCTGATAAGTTAACGCTTATTTTCAAATCAGCATAGCCAAGCTTATGCCAATACTTTAATTGCTTGCATGATTCTTTTAACATCCAATGACCAAGCGGAATGATTTGAGGCGTTTCTTCGACAATCGGAATGAACTCACAAGGTGAGATATTACCTAGAATTGGATGATTCCAGCGGATTAAAGCTTCTGCGCCAACTATTTTTTTCGTTCTAATATCAACTTGTGGTTGATACGAAATAAAGAATTGGTTATTTGCCAGGGCAAGTGGGAAATCTTTTTCAATTCGTGATTTACGCTCCATCTTTTCGTATAGCTCCTGTGTATAGATAGAGCTTCCATTTTTTCCTTTGTTTTTTGTTTCATACATTGCCATGTCAGCATGCTGCAAAATTGACATCGGATCTTCACCGGCTTCTGGGTAAATAGCAATACCAATACTCGATGAAATTTGTAAATGATGATTTTCAATTTGAAATGGTTCATTTAATGCGGCCAAAATATGATCTGCTACTGTTTGAACTTCAGCTGTGTGTTTAATATTTTCGATGAGGAGCGTAAATTCATCTCCGGCAAGCCGTGCAAGTTTTACATTTGGATTTGAAATTTGTTTCAGCCTTTTGGCTATAGCAATTAAAAGAAGGTCTCCGATTCGATGTCCAAGAGTGTCATTGATAATCTTGAAACGATCTAAATCAAGGAACAAAACAGCAAAAGGTTGTTTTGTTATTTTAGCTCGTACAATGGCCTCTTCCAGTTGCTTGTGAAAGGAGCGGCGGTTGGAAAGTTCAGTTAATGTGTCATGATATGCTAGGAAGTTAATTTGTTCTTGTTGTTGTTTGCTTTCTGTAATATCTTTAATCATTAAATAGACACCCGGAATATGCTCTTTTAAGATAATAGGAACAGCTGTAACGTGCAAAAAGTAAATATCTCTATTTTTATGGTATGCTCGTATCTCTAACGAAATCGAGTTCCCTCGTTTCACATGATGAAACGCATCTATTATTTTCTTTAAGTCTTTCTCGTATACAAGTGAGTAATAAGGCTGATTTAACAGTTCGTTTGTTTGATAACCAAGCAATGTAATTCCAGCATGATTTACATTTAAGAAATTGCCGTGCAAATCCAATGTGAAAATAGGATCAGGATGGTGTTCATATAGAGATTCGAACATTTTTTTGCTCCGATATAACGCATCTTTTTGCTGCACTAAATCTTGTGTGCGTAACTCGATTTGTTCTTCTAAATGTTGGTTAAACCGCATCTGCGTTAGCAGTAGTTCTTTATTTTGTCTACGAACTAAAATATGGCGTATCAATACAAAGAAAAATGTAACAATAAGGCCTATTACTAATATGGGTGAAAAAGCACGCTCTATTAATACAAATGTACTAAGAGCAATAACAGAGAGATAGGGTAGCGATAAATGAATTGCTTCACCGATTTGCGGTGTTAGTAATACTTGCTCAGTGTGCTCTGCTTCTTTGGTGTGAAGCACACAAGCGATAACAATAAGCATTAAAAAAAATTGATATAAAGGCGCGATTATAAATCCAGAATGCTCAGCTGTAAAGTATTTCAAATAAGCATAGATGGAATCAATACTTGCATAACCAATGACTGAAGTTGCTAAAAAGATGGAAACTTGTTTTGAAAGAAGTGACAGCGGTCGAAATAATAAGCTAATACCTATTAGAAGAAATAATAAGTTTGCCATGGGATACATGAGTTGTACGATTATATTAAGGTAAGTGGTAGCGATAATATGGATAGCCTGCTCAATAAGAAGGTAATAGCTTAATGTAAATTGTGCAGTCACGACAATACAAACATCGCATATGATAAATAACTGTTCCCATATATTTCGGTCATAAAGTAATTCATATAAGAAGGCAGCTACAAAGATAATGAGACATAATAAATAAAAAAAGTCGGACGGATCAACAAATATAGCAGAGTCATGTAAAATCAAGCGTTGGTAAGCAACGATGATATCACCAATAAAATATAAAATGGAACCGAATGTAAGTAGCATCCAAAATCGATAAGCATGACCGCGTTTAATGGATGAAAAATAGACTAAGTAACTACAAATGATCATATCAACTAAAATTGTTGTTACCCATATCATGATTTGAAATACAAGAGAGTCTTTCGAATAAATGAGTACCCCGATATAATGAATGCTAAGATAAATAAGTAAACTACTTATAAGAATCGTTACGTGTGTTTTTATCTTCATGTAATTCACCTGCGGTATAGAAAATATAAATTATTTTATTATATGCTCTTTTGTAGAATTTGTATGGGATGAATATTGTTTTCATATTTTATCCCGTTATTTTAGGGCAGTAAGACTCCTATCTCAAGATGTGGAGAGAAGCAGTCGAGCTTATAATCAGTGGGGTTGGAGAAAGCCCATTGATTAAAGTTTCGCTTTATTGTACATATTTTATGCCAATAGTAAAAATAGTAAAGGAAAGATGCACATGTTTATAAAATGTGCATCTTATTTCATCCTAATTATTTATTGCAACGCACATGGGTTTGTAAAAATAAAAGCAAGTCCTCTGGAGCAAGGGGCTTGCTAAAATAATATCCTTGTACGTAGTGACAACCATTTTGCTGTAAAAACTGTAATTGTTGTTTTGTTTCTACCCCTTCTGCAATAACAGACATATGCAACGTATGAGATAATGAAATAATTGTTGTAATAATTTCTTTTCCTTCTTTAGATTCATCAGCCATTAAAATAAATTCACGTGGAATTTTAAGCATATCAATTGGATATAAAGGTAAATAGGCTAGCGAGGAATAGCCTGTTCCAAAGTCATCGATTGATATATGCACACCGATCTCTTTTAGCTTACGAAGTTTTTGCAATGTTTCTTTTTCATCCACCATGGCAATTCGTTCCGTTAATTCGAGATCTAGACAATGTGGTGCTAATCCAGTTTCTTTTAGAATGGAAAGAACGGATGGGACAAACAAATCTTGTTGAAACCCTTTAGCTGACACATTTACTCCAATTTTTAAATGAGAATATCCAAGTGTTTGCCATTCTTTCATTTGCGTACAAGCTTTTTGTAAGGCCCATTTTCCAATTTCAAGAATGTGCATACTTTCTTCAGCAATTGGAATAAATTCGTAAGGAGATACAATACCCAATTCTGGATGATTCCAGCGAATGAGTGCTTCGGCACCAATCACTTCATAAGAACTACTGTCTACTTGCGGTTGATATAATAAGAAGAATTCTTCATTTTCGATTGCTTTTGGCAAATCTTTTTCTAAACGTAAGCGTCTTCCCATTTGTTTTGACAAAGATTCATCATAGAAGGAAATGGCATGCTCCGTTTTCAGCTTTGCATCATGCATTGCTATATCTGCGTGTTGGAGTAGTAAAGTAGTATCTGTTCCGGCTTCTGGATACAATACCAATGCTAAGCGATAGGTGGTAAGTATGGTTATGAACTTGCATAGGTTTTTTTACAGTATGAATCAGCTCGTTGCACAAGTCTAATAATGATTCTTTGTCGGTAGCATTACGAATTAAAATGGTAAACTCATCTCCGCCAATTCTCGCTAGCGGAGTATCTTGAGGAATACAAGATTGTAAGCGAGTTGCAACTTCTCTGAGTACAATGTCTCCGGCCTTATGTCCCAGTGTATCGTTAATAAGATTAAAGCGATTTATATCTATAAAAAGTAATGCGAATTTTCTATCATTTATTTCGGATTGTTTAATATAATCCTCTAATTTTCTTTGGAAGAAAGCACGATTCCCAAGAGTAGTTAAAGAGTCATGGAATGCTAAATAATGAATTTGTTCTTGTTGTCTTTTCATTTCCGTAATATCTTTAACGAGAATATAAATACCAGTTACTTGCTCATTCAATATAATTGGGACGATTGTTAAGTTGAAAGAGTAAGCTTGCCTGTTATAGTTAGCGAGTATTTCAAAAGAAGTCGATACTTTCTCCTTTGCGTTTTGAATTGCCGCGGCAAATTTAGGTTTATCTCTGTCGATAACAATAGAGAACCACGATTTTCCTAATAATTCACTAACAGGAACTTTTAGCATTGTACTTCCTGCTTTATTAACATTTGAAACAACCCCATTTAAATCAATCGTAAAGATTGGATCAGGGTGATATTCGTGTAACGATTGAAATTTTTGTTGTTTCCTATTGGCAATTTCGGTTTGTAACATTAAGTCACTTGTTCTTTGCTTTACCGTATCTTCTAACTGCTTATTAAATGATTGTAAGGCTTTCGTTAACTCTCTATTTTGCATTCTTGCAAGCACATGCCGAATTAACGAAAAGATAAAAGTAATACAATTTCCTATAATTAGAGTTGGAGAAGCTGTGTTTTCTTTTAATGTAAAGCCAATTAAAATGGTAATCGCAAGATAAGGAAAGATAATAAGTAGTTGCTTTCCTAATACGGGATTCATAATAAAGTAAGATGTTCTGCTTGTAGTATCGCGAATAGCTGCAGCGATTGCAATACATAATAATAAAACTCGGTAAAGAGCTCGAAGGCTAACAATGATATAACTTGGTAAATCATCTGCAAAAAAAGTGTATGTATAATCAATAAGTGCGTACCCAATTAGTACAGTAATAAAAAGGTATAATTTTTTATTTGACTTAAAAATTGTTGGATAGAAAAAGAAGCTGATTCCAAGTAGTAGAAAGCATACATCTGTAATTGGAAAGAAAAATTTCATCACTGCATCTGCAACTGACAAGTCATAAATACGTATAGAAGGTTGATTAAATAAATACCACTCTAAGGTAAAAACAGCTGTCACAATGATACATATGTCGCAAATGAGAAAGGCTTTTCCCCATTTATCGCACTCTTTCATTAGTTTATAAAAGAATGCAGAGAGGAAAAAAATAGAAAAAAGCATAACGAATAGATCTGAAATATCAAACTCATCCATAGGAAGCTCAAAAGGATGGTAAGTTCCTAATATATCTCCGATAGAAAAACAAAGAACCCCGATTAAGATTAAGATCCAAAAAGGTCTAAACGTCTTTTTTTTGTATAAAATGGAATAACATAATGAAATAAGACCAATCACTTCAATAAATATGGAAGATAAGCGGATGTCAAGGTCAGTAATATAGTAACTGTCCGGAAAAACATAAATAGGTATGTAGTAGAAACATACATAGGAGATTAGTGCTCCGATAAGGATTGAAATATGCCAATCGTTCTGTTTGCCCAAAATAATCACCTTCATAAACTTTAAATAAATGCAGCTTTACATTTGTTCTAACAAAAAAACTTGATTTCTACTTTTAAGAAGAGTTTGAACGATTTATGGAATACATATACATACTATTTCATGTATCGACATAGGAATTTAAATTTTGTTATAATGAGAGAAATAATCTAATTATTTAGAAAAATTTAAAAATAATAAAAGAAGAAGATGAAACATACTGTTTACTAAGTGAACTTGTTCTTCATTCATGGGGGAGGGTTTCAAAGTGGAAAATGTATACGAAAATAGTTACATGATTGTTGGTATTTTCTTGCTGCTAGGCATATTACTTCCGGTAGTCGCTCTGACATTAGGAAAGTTACTACGCCCACATAAACCAAGTGAGGCAAAGAATACAACATATGAAAGTGGGATTGAGCCGTATCATGATGCGAATGTTCGCTTTCATGCCCGCTACTACATTTTTGCATTACTATTCGTTATTTTTGATGTAGAAACGTTATTTTTATATCCGTGGGCAGTGGCATATGACAAGCTTGGGTTGTTTGCATTAATTGAAATGCTCATTTTTGTCGCTATGTTATTGATAGGATTAGCCTATGCTTGGAAAAAGAAGGTGTTACAATGGCTATAAATTTCGAAGAACTACATCCACAGGAGCAAGCGGAATTAGAAAGGAATATCTTTTTTACAACATTAGAGCAGATAAAAGGATGGGCACGTAGCAATTCTTTATGGCCGATGACATTTGGACTGGCATGCTGCGCGATTGAGATGATGGGAGTAGGTTCCTCACATTACGATTTAGATCGATTTGGCTCTTTTTTCAGGACATCTCCAAGGCAGTCAGATGTCATGATTGTTTCAGGAACGGTGACAAAGAAAATGGCTCCGATTGTGCGGCGTTTATATGATCAGATGCCGGAACCGAAATGGGTTATTGCGATGGGATCTTGTGCAACTGCTGGTGGTCCTTACGTAAATTCGTATGCTGTTGTAAAAGGCGTCGATCAAATTGTACCTGTAGATGTATATATTCCAGGGTGTCCCCCTAACCCAGCTGCCTTAATTTATGGAATTAATAAATTAAAAGAGAAAATTCGTTACGAAGCAAAGACAGGAAAGCAGGTGACGAATAAATGAGTGATCCGAATAAAGAGTTAGAGGATATGAAACGAGAAGCGGCTAGGCGTGCAAAGGAAGAGGCACGAAAGCGTCTTGCCGCTAAGCATGAAGCAGAAATATCGAAAATAGAGGCGCGAGAACAAGAAAAAGAGAAAGCGCTATCAAAGGGTGCTGAAGTAAGCAGAGATGAAGTAACGGAAGCGGAGAAAAAAGCAGCAGCAGCGAAAGCGAAGGCTGCAGCGTTAGCGAAGCGAAAGATGAAGGAAGAGAGCGCGGCACATGGTGATGAAAAAGCGAAAGCAATCGCTGCCGCAAAAGCAATCGCTGCCGCGAAGGCAAAAGCAGCGGCTGCTGCGCGAGCAAAGAGTGCTGCTAGTAAAAAGGAAGAAGAGAAAGTGCCAGAAAAGCCGTCGCCGAATCAGCCATATGTAGAGGCATATGCGAAACTTATTAAGGAAAAAATAGGGGAGCATGCATTGGTAGATTTCTATATCAATAGATTGTCTAAAGATGTTCCGACGCTTGTTGTTTGCAAGGAGCATTATTATGAAGTAATGGAGTTGTTACGGAGTCATGAGCGCCTTGCTTTTCATTATATGTCAGAGCTGCATGCAACGGATTTTGTGACGCATATGGAAGTGTATGTACACCTATATTCATATAGAAAGAAACAATCAGTGGCGGTGAAGGTGAAATTAGAAAGGGAGGCGCCGCAAGTAGCCTCGATTACACCGCTTTGGGAAGGGGCAAATTGGCCCGAGCGCGAAGCTTATGATTTACTTGGAGTGATTTTTACTGGCCATCCTAATTTAACGCGCATTTTAATGCCAGATGACTGGGTAGGGCATCCGCTTCGAAAAGACTATGAACCTTTTGATGTGGAGGTGTAGCGCAGATGATCCGTACAGAAGAAATGTTGCTAAATGTGGGGCCGCAGCACCCGAGTACTCATGGAGTATTCCGGCTTATTATTAAAATTGATGGAGAAACGATTAAAGAAGCTACGCCTGTCATCGGGTACTTGCACCGCGGAACAGAAAAAATCGCTGAGAGTTTACAATATACACAAATTATTCCGTATACAGATCGAATGGACTATTTATCTGCCATGACCAATAATTATGTCATTTGTCACGCGGTGGAGACAATGATGGGACTTGAGATTCCTGAGCGTGCTGAGTATTTACGCGTCCTCGCAATGGAGCTAGGCCGCGTTGCAAGCCATCTTGTTTGGTGGGGGACGAACCTTTTAGATATTGGTGCAGTGAGTCCATTTTTATATGCATTTCGGGAACGAGAAATGG